>QIHU01000153.1 GCA_003231035.1 Acidobacteriota bacterium | reverse complement strand
CAAGCCGCCTCAATGTCAGTCTCCGACGAAGGTTCCAGGCTCTCCAGCAACACGCCAGCCAGGTCGGCCCGCTCCGAATCGGAGAGAATCAAGGCCTGAGCAAGAACGGCTCTGATGTTTTCTCCCATGTCAACAGCCTACCTCAAGCGAGTTGATGTCGCACCCGCCGGAACCCGCCAGATGGGCTTCTACGACTACGTGCCGCGGCGGTTTCGGCGTAGTTAGGAGACATCGACCTCTTCCAGAGGAACGCCACGGCCCGCACGTAGACTCGCCCTCGCGGTTTCAATCCGCCGCAGGAATCGGGGGTCGTTCTCGAGACGGTAGTCAAACCAGTCGTCCTCGGAGTCAAGCTCGCTGAGCCTTCCCGCGGGTTCTCCGTGTCGAGTGATTACAACGCCCTCTTTTCCCGCCTCGCGCAGGTACTTGGAAAGCTGATCCTTCGCCTCAGACGGTGCAATGCTCTTCATTCTTCCACTCCTTGCTCGTCAAACCATCGCGCGGCGTCGGACTTTTCCACTATCGCTCGCACCTGGACTCTTCGGGGTGGCCACTACCACGCATCATAACTCCTTCTGAGCCGCAAAACCTTGACAGAGCATGCCACTGTGGACTGTAACTCTGGATTAGACTGTGGCGTCCCTTCCTCAACGACAGACGGGCGGCCGAAGTCTGTTAAGCGTCGGCAGAGAATCAAGTTCCATCCGAGCCCACCAGATAGATGCACCCAATCATTCCGACAATACGCTCCATGAAACAGAGAGGCACGAGCCCTCGGCGCCACTGGAACCAACCAGCCGCGTTCCCAGGAGACGCAGCATGAGAATCGAGTTTCTAGAACTATCCAACTTCCGCAAACTGGTGGCAGTTCGAATCGATCTCGCGAGGACCACTTCGCTTTTCGTCGGCGCGAACAACAGCGGCAAGACATCCGCGATGCTGGCACTGCGTTACTTCCTGAAGGATCGGGGCGGGTTCAGCACCAACGATTTCACAGCATCACACTGGCGGGCCATCAACGATGTTGGAGTTCGCTGGGAATCAGGGGAAGATCCACCACCCAGCCTGAAGGAGTGGGTGAGCTTGCTTCCAACGCTTGACGTCTGGCTGCATGTCGAAGATGGTGAATTCCACCGGGTGAGCAAGCTCATTCCGACGCTCGATTGGGCTGGAGGGAGGCTCGGTGTCAGACTGCGCCTCGAACCGGACAAGATTGAAAGCCTTTACAAGGATTACTTGGAGTCGGCGAAAGCAGCCAAGTCTGTCTCTGACGCGGCGGCCGAGGCGCAAGACGCCGCTGAACCACTCGAAGTCTGGCCCGTAAACATGCTGGATTTCCTAAGGCGAAAACTAAGAAAAACGAAGCTAGACACGCACTTCATAATTCGGGCCTACCTTCTGGACCCGGACCAGGTCAAGGATCCTGAGAGAGGGCAAGCCCAGCCACAGACCTTGCCAGACGATGCGGTAGGTGAGACGAGCGACCCCTTCGCCGGCCTGATTCGGATCGACGACATCAGCGCGCAGCGAGGCTTCGGGCGAGAGAACGAAAAGGGCAACGTTGGAGAAACCGAAGGGCGAAGAGGCGACCGACGCCTATCTCGCCAGCTTCGTAGGTACTTTGGCCGACATCTTGACCCGACGGAGAATCCAGAACTCGAAGACCTGCAAGCACTGCAAGCCATTGCAAAAGCGCAAAACATCTTCGACGCAAGATTGAAGGTCTCATTCGACCCTGCTCTCTCCGAGGTCCAAAAACTCGGCTACCCGGGAATCACCGACCCGAAGCTGACAGTCTCCACACGGCTCCGGCCAACGGACGGACTCAATCATGACGCGGCAGTCCAGTACGAACTGGCTTCCGGGCCTAACCCAGACGACACACCTCTGCGGCTTCCCGAAGACTTCAACGGCCTTGGATACCAGAATCTAATCTCGATGGTTTTTCTCCTCATGAGTTTCCGCGACGGATGGATGCGCGTAGGTAAGAAGAAAACGGGCTCAGGCGACGAGGCGGCGACTCTTGAGCCTCTCCACCTCGTGCTGGTCGAGGAACCCGAGGTGCATCTTCACGCCCAGGTCCAACAGGTCTTCATCCGCAAGGCACACGAGATCCTCCGAAACCACGATGACCTCCGTGAGAGCAAGCTGCACACCACACAGCTACTAGTGAGTACGCACTCGAGTCATGTGGCGCATGAGGTCGCCTACTCGTCGCTCAGATACTTTCGGCGCATGCCCAAGAGTGAGCACCAATCCGTCCCGTTCTCCGCTGTGGTCAACCTCTCCACAGTGTTCGGAGAAGGTGATAACACCGCAAGGTTCGTGACCCGCTACCTCCGAGCGCGCCACTGTGATCTCTTCTTCGCGGACGCAGCCATCCTCGTGGAAGGAGCTGCTGAGCGCATGCTCGTTCCCCATTTCATTCGCCTTGCGGAGAATCGCTATCTGGCGCAGTGCTATGTCACCCTGCTCGAAATTGGAGGAAGCCACGCTTTCCGCCTTCGAGACCTGATCGAAGCGTTAGGACTGCCCACGCTCGTGATCTCTGACCTAGACGCTGCGATAGGCGAGCAGGGTAAACAGCCCACGAAGACGCGACCGGCTCGCGATCAAGGCCAAGTAACTTTGAACCCCACATTGAAGAAGTGGATTCCTAAACTAACGAAGATCGACGACCTGATGGATACCTCCGGTTCGGCCAAGGAACATCAACTTCGCGAAGACCATATGTATGCTGCCCGGGTTGCCTATCCGACCGCCATACCATTTGAAGCAAGCCCCGGCACAGAAGTCATCCCTTACACCTTCGAGGATGCACTTGTTCTCGCCAATCTCGACTTCTTCTCCGACGAGAGCCTGGACGGCGGATCACTGCTCAAGAAAGTTCAGCAAGCAGTTAGAAGCCACCAGGATCATCCCAACGAACTGAGTAAGGCACTGTTCAAAGCGATCTGTAAGGGCGACAAGGCCGAGTTCGTGCTCGACGTCCTCTTCTTGGCATCCGATGGCCAGCTTAGTGACCTTGGATTCCCATCACAGGGGACAACCATAGAGGGGAAGCCTAGCGCCCAGGGCTCCAATGCTCCTGAGCCGATGGGCGGACAGCAATACCTTAAGGCACCCACCTACATCGCTGAGGGGCTTCAGTGGCTGGGAGACCGGCTCAGAGAGTGCAAACGAGAGGTTCTACAAACAGGCGATAACAGCGTTGGTGACACATGAGCAACGCACTTGGCCAAGTGGACGACTCCTTCGATGACGCTGTAGACGAGACAATTCGCTCCTGCCTTGATCTCGACTCGCCCACCAGTTTCTTTCTGTATGCCGGCGCTGGATCGGGGAAGACACGGTCGCTTTCGAAAGCTCTTTGCCACCTCAGAAAAAGCCAGAGCAACCGCCTAAGATTGCGCGGGCAGCGTATCGCCGTCATCACCTATACCAAGAAGGCTCGTGATGAAATTAGGCATAGGGTTAGGCTGGACCCTCTGGTCAGCGTTTCCACGATCCACTCCTTCGCTTGGTCTCTCATTCAGGGCCGTGACCTGGACATCAGGGATTGGCTTCGCCCATTTCTGGAGGGCAGGATTAATAAACTCAACACTCAACTCCAGAAGGGCCGATCGGGGACCAAGACGGAAAGAGATAGGACCCGCAAGCTCGCCCAATCCAAGCAACGCCTCAAAGACTTGCCCACTATCAAGAAGTTCATCTACAGCCCGATCGGCGACAACCACGAACGCGATGCTCTCAACCACACCGAAGTGATCAGCATCACCTCAGAGTTCCTGAAGGAGAAGACTACGCTTCAATCAGTCCTCGTGAGCCAGTATCCCGTCTTGTTGATCGACGAGAGCCAAGACACCAATCACGAGCTGATGGAAGCGCTGCTGAACGTACAGAAGAGACATTCGGCAAGCTTCTGCCTAGGCCTCTTCGGTGACACGATGCAGCGTATCTATGCCGACGGACTCAAGGACCTCCCCGACCGAATACCGGACGATTGGGAGCGACCCGCCAAGCGGATGAACCATCGCTGCCCCAGTAGAATAATCGAACTCATCAACCGGATTCGCGCTGACGCTGACGATCACCAGCAACAAGGGCGGAGTGACAAACCCCAAGGCGTAGTGCGGCTTTTTGTACTCCCGAGTAGTGTCGCCGACAGAACCAAAGCCGAGCTTGCGATCGCCAATAAGATGGCCGAAGTTACCGAAGATCCACAATGGAGAGCTGGGGGCGACTACAAGGGACTCATCCTTGAGCACAGGATGGCCGCCGTGCGCATGGGGTTCGAGCAGTTCTTCATTCCTCTGTATGCCATCGACAAGTTCAAGACCGGATTACTAGACGGAACCTTGCCATGGCTGCGACTCTTCACCAAGCGCGTGCTGCCTCTAGTGCGAGCGATCAAAGATGGTAATCGATTCGCTGTCGCGTCCGTCGTTCGAGGGCACTCACCGCTGCTGGAGACCAAGGCCCTGGAGTTCGAAGGGAACAGGCAAGTCGCACAACTCCAGCGAGCGGAGCAAGCCACTCAGACCCTCATGAATCTTTGGGAGAACGGCCATGACCCTACCCTTCGCGAGGTTCTATCCTGCATCCAGACCACCGGACTGTTCTACATACCCAAGGAACTCAAGTCTCTTGCCGAAGAATACGACGAAAACGAGTTGGAGTCAGCCGAGTCGGGGAAGGGCGTGAACGAGAAAGACGACAGGCTTAACGAAGTCACCGCTGCACTGGAGGCAGCTCTCGCCAGGCCATTCCGAGAAGTCGAAGGGTATGTTTCCTATCAGGAGGAATTGTCGCCGTTCGCGACCCACCAGGGGGTCAAGGGGCTGGAATTCCCAAGAGTCATGGTTATCCTAGACGACGGTTCTGCTCGCGGGTTCCGGTTCAGCTACGAGAAGCTGTTCGGTGCCAAGACGTTGAGCACAACCGACCGGAAGAACGAAGCTGAAGGCAAGGAAACGAGTATCGATCAAACTCGTCGGCTGTTCTACGTCACATGCAGCCGCGCAATGGAGAGCTTGGCCATCGTCGCCTACACTGACAAGCCAGCGGCTTTGGTGACAACTGTGATCGAACGAAGGTGGTTCCAGGCTGATGAAGTTATCGAGAGTCCGACCTTACCTGCTTGATCGATGGCACGGCCCCTTGGTGAATTACAGGCCGCGATGTGGCTGGCGCCACGTTGGTGCCAGAGAGCGTTAGACTATGCATCGCCAGTCACGGTAACCCCTAGCCTTACGCGAGGTTCGGGGATTGGCCGATTCAGCTCCCGCGCGGTCTCGAGCCACTCCGCGATGATCACTCTTGCGTTGGCTACAGCCTCCTCGTAGGTGGCTCCGTCGGCTGCGCAACCCGAAAGCTCGGGTATCTCCGCGATGAAAGCTTCATCCTCTTCGCTCCAGTAGAGGATCATTTCGTACCGCGGCTGATTCATCCTCATTTTTCCGCGAGTCCAACTTTGAGCACGATGTTGCTCACTGAGCGTACCTGGTAGACCATCGCCTTCGCGAGCTACTTGAGGGACGTATGGTACCCATCCGAGAAGCTCCCCGGGCGATCGCCGACTCCATGGCCTCAAGCGTCACGGGTTCGACGTCCGCAGGGCGTTCTAGTCGACCGGCTAGAAACTCGTCGA
>QIHU01000719.1 GCA_003231035.1 Acidobacteriota bacterium | reverse complement strand
CCGGCACCGCCCACTGACCATCGTCGAGGGCGAGGATGCCCCGAGGTGGTTCCTTGCCTGCCTGACGCATCCGCTCCAGCGCCTCGGTGCGACCGTTGCCGTAGACCAGCGCGTCGAGCGTGGCGTCGAACTTCGGCGGGTCGCCGAAGCCGTGAGTTTCGATTGAACGGACAAGGGCGGGGAAGTCGTGGCGTTTCGGATTCTGGTCCCACTTGCGAGCCTGAGGGAGGGGCACGTATTCGAGTCTGAGTTGTTCGGTAGTCATGGTTGGCGTTTTCCCTGGTGGTTCTAGTTTGAAGCGTAGACAAGGGCGGGGCTCAGTGGAACGGGGCCTGCCAACTCTCGATGCTCTCTTCGATCATTGAGGCTTCTGATGCTCCGGGCGGCCAGACTTCGACGGGTAGAAAGTAGGTAACCTCCGAATCCTGAGTGTCGAGTCGGATTGCAACTCGTTCCGAGAAGACTTGCAGCAGCTGACCGGGCCCGGCTGGAGTCTCGACCCGCCTGTTCAGGAATGGATACAGGCGGGCCTCAGGCACTCCGAAGTTCCGTTGCGCAACGAGCGATTCGGAAGGCCAGCAGGCCCTGCGAGCGAGTTCAGCGATCACCATCGCTTTGTGCTCCTGCAACTGGGCCAGCACCTCTGGAGTTACCGTGCCACGCGGAGCTTCAACCCGAAGCCGGTCGCCGCACACCACGAGTTCGATGCCGGCGCGGCGCAGTGTCTCGACGAGATCTTGGGCTGTCATAGCTCGAAAACCTCCCGGTCAGGCTCTCCTGCTTCGGCCTCTGCCCCTCGTGAACCCGGAACATCTGGAACAAGGCCTACCGTTGTTGAGTTCTCAGCGTTCTTGCGACCTGGAACAGAAGGCTCGCGGTTCCGGGGCCAGACTTCGCCAGAAGCCACACCACTGTTGGGTTGTTCCGAGTGTTCCGAGTGACGGTCGGGCTTGCCAGCGTTGGGGAGGTACCTTGCGAAGGCGTCAGCGAACCTCTCTACTTGGTAGCCCTGTCGAGTCTCTTCGCCGATCCGAATCTTCCGGGGCGCCACGCCAAAGGGCTTGAGCAGTCGTGCCAGGCCGATTGCTGTCAAGGGCTTGCCTCGCCTCCATTCGCCCCACGAGAGAGCCTCCGCTCCTGTCAGATAGCCGAGTAGATCTCCCGTAAAGAGCCTATCGACTTCACGGGTCTCGAAAGCCGCTCTCACATCGGCCAAGAGCTGTATCCGAGCCGACGAGTCGCCCTCATCGAGGTTCGAAAGAGATTGTGCCGCCGTCCGGGCCTTCTCCGCCCAGACGCCGCCGGCATCGTCGGCGATCGCAAGCAGGGGGCGCCAGTTGTCAGCGGCCCGGTCGTGAAGGCCCTCTGGAACTCTGGGATCGGCTGACTGGAGAGAAACCTCTCGATCCATAGCCCAACGCAGCGCTCGTCTTCGAAGATCGGCCAACTCTTTCAGGCGATCCAGGCGCAGCCGAGTCACCGCCTCCCCAGGTGCCTTGCGTTTCATCGGCACTGAGATCGAACGATCTTCAAGCGTCGATGGCAGCTTGCCGATGAGGGCGATTACTTTGGGCGACCAGGTGCTGAAGCATCTGGGTTCGTGCTCGTCGCCCACCGTCCGAATGACGAAGGCAGTCTCCTGGGTATGGCCGCTGTTGAGGATGCCTCGTAGTTCTTCGCGTTCACGCAAGAAGGTATCGGCCTCATCGATCAGGAGGGTCGGGGCGTACCTTTCGACGGCTCGAAACAGGGCTGCTGCTGTGATGTTGGAAGCTGGCAGCGATCGGCGCACCAAGGCGGTTAGGAGCGAAACCAGAGTCGTCTTGCCGCACCGCTTCTCCGGTGAGGTCAGCGCTAGCAGTGGCGAGATGTAGGCGGCATTGTGCGCGTAGGTGTGGAGCGTCCATAGCGCGAGAGCCACGGCTGCGCCGGTAGGCAGAACCAAGAACCGCAAGAAGGTGGCTTCGATCTCGTCCAGCAGCACAGATCCGTCCACCGGCTCGGACCAGGGCTCGGGATCCTGGAGCGACAGAGATCGACCCTGAAGTGCGCCGGAGGCTGCGGCCTGGGTCGGCTTCAGGGCGGCATCGACCAGCCTTCCCGGTGCCTTCACCTTGTTGGCCAATACCTGCATGGCCCGCTCTCGTGCCAATTCTCTGTCGAGTGCGTCGAGACCAGCCACGGCTGCGGCAATAGCTCGCACCGGAGCCTCTATCTCGGCGATATCAGGGCACTCACCGAGTCCCTCTAGGGCTTGAAACGCTGTCGTGAGGGAATCCGCGTTGGCGTCCCGAGATGGAGTGGACGAAGGTGAAGACTTGAGCAGTGCTGCCAACTCGCTAGCGATGGAAGTCATGGCCACGGCTTGGCCTTCCCGGTGCGCGACCCAGTCCGAAAGATCCTTGACACCCTCCCCAGGGAGTTCCAGGCTTCGAACCGATTGAGCCTGACTTTCGAGGCTCTGTGCGACCGAAGCTGCATGAATGCGACCTACGGTGTCTCGGTCAGCGATCACGACGATGGCCAAATCCTGGAGTTGCGCCGAGTACTGAGGCTTCCACTTACCCTTGCCTGCTCCTTCAGGGTTGCAGATTGCAACGAAGCCGAGTGAGACAGCTTTGTCCACGTCCTTCTCACCTTCCACCACGAGGACAAGCTGGGAGGCCTTGCGAGCTGCCGGAAGATCTTCGGAGCGGTAGAGGACTTGCGGATTGCCGTCGCCTTTGCACTTCGTCCACCGCCCCTGACCGTCGGGCTTCTCCCAGGTGAAGCTCTTGGCGCGGCTACTGAAACCCGGCTGCCAGCGAAGCTTCCGGCGGAGAACCTCTCCGGTCTCGTTGCAGTATTGATAGCTCGCGACGATCTGCGGCTGTCTTTTGTTGTTCGCAGGCAAGGCAACGCCGAGTAGCGAACTCAAATCCTTCCATCCGCCACCCGCGCTGCAAGCGTCGCAATGCCAAACGTGTTTGGCAGGGTGGTACCGAGCGGAGGGTTTGGCGTCGCCGTTTTGGTGCTGATCGGGGTAGGGACATTGAAAGCGAATCTCCTCGCCCTCGGGCCGTCCGCTTCTACCCATGACTGCCCGCAAGAGCCCTTCATCAGGAAGGTTGCTCATTGTGCTTCTGAGGCAGGTTTTACGGGGCAAGCGGACGACAAGAGACTGGCGCCGTTGCCTCCAATGGGTTCTCGGCTCTCGATCCAGGCCTCGACCTCAGAGGCCCGCCACCCGACGCTGTTGGGGCCGAGTTGGACGGGTCGAGGAAACGTCCCCTGCTCAATCCACCGGTAGATCGTTGCCGCCGACAGACCGGTGATTTCGAGAAGGGCTGGCCGTCGGAGGATTCGTTCCATCTAGATTTCCTTCCTGCTGTCTCATCAAGGCGCAGGAAGATGCTAGAAGCCGCATGGGGTGGTCGGTCAACTTCGTCGATTGTGCCCGACCACTCCTCGCTGCCTGATGAATGGCCTGAAACGGGAAGGCGGAGCCTTGCTCTGTAAGCCTGCCGAGGTCTCCTGGACCCTTACAACACAGCGCGAGTCAGAAAGAGCAGTAACGAATCTCTACGAGTCATGGGTCTGCATTGACTTCAGTTCGATTCGCTGCTCGAAGCTCCGTTGCCTGTGGCTGATTCTGACTCGCGAATCGCCTTGCCAGACACTCGACTCGTTCCCACCGAGGATCGCCCGAACTCTTTGCGTAGCGATAGGCATCGGCAACGGTCTTAGGTTCGAGATAGACAGTGGCCCTGGGCATCGAGCACAGCTCGGTTACCGCTAGACGGGCAACTTCCTGGTAAGCCTCGTCGGGCGCCATTCCGCGCAGGGTGCGCTGTTGTACCCGTGTTGCCAGCCTCAGCCTTCGCTGATGCTCGCCAACGTAGTATCCGTACCTGCCAGGCTTGCCGGGTTTCAGCCAATGGGCCTTCAGGATCCACTCCTTGATCTGGCGATCACTGATCTCGATGGAGTAGGCACTTCGTGCGATCTGAATCGCCCTCCGCATCGATGCGCCATGGAGACGCAGCTCAGCGACTTTCCAGAGTGAAGATGGAGTCAACAGGAAGTGGTACTCAGCATCCTTACCGGGCCGTTTGCTGAGTCCAAATGCTCGGCAAAAGGCTGTGCCCAACCTCTTGCGTGTTTTCTCGGAGAGGCGCGGAGTGAGACCGGTGACCCTCTCCTCGATCGAAACCTGAGATTGGTCGAGAGCTTTGAACTCGGTAGCAGCAGCACTCCAGAGGGGCATTCGGGGTTCGTCCGTCAGGGTCTCTAATGCCTGACTCAGGTAAGAAGCGAAGCAGGGCTCAAGTTCTTCTTCACCGCGCAGGAAGGCCGACAATGCCTTCAGGATCTCGCGAAGTGCGTCAGGGTCGCCGCTCTTGGCCTTCTCGGTCAGTCTGACTTTCGCGATGTCCACATGCTGCGCGATTCTGCGGATGCTTCCAGAATTTTTGCTCATCTTCGAGTCTCCTAGATTGAAATGGTCCCCTCCAGTGCTGTCCTGAAGCCTGATGGTGATCGCAGCCGATCGACTGTGCCGTCTTTACCTAGGACGATCTCTTGCACTCTGCTTCCCCAGGCACGCAGCGCATCGCGCTTCTCAGGGTCGGCGCCGTACCGGTCGTAGACGGCGGTGACGGATCGATCCTTGTGGTTCAGGATTCCCTGGACTGTGCGCCGACGAACTCCCAGCGCCCGCATCTTCGTCGCGGCTGTGCGCCGGAGATCGTGCGGCGACCAGTGCTTCATTTCGCAGCGTCGGAGGATTCCTTGGTTAGCGGTCTTGATCGTCGTTAGGTGAGTGCCAGGCTTGCGCGGGCTCTCCAGCACCCACTCGGAGCGGCCAGTGTGTTCGTGCAACGTTTCGAGAACTTGCCGGGCCTGCGGCGATAGGTAGACCCGGTTGGACTGGCCGTTCTTTGCGACCTCGGCCGGGATCACCCACCACTCGCCATCCTCAATGTCGCGCCAGCGCATCGACATCACCTCTCCTGGTCGCTGCGCGGTGAACAAGATCAGGCGGAAGGCCGCAGCGGTGACTGGGGCCACACTCTTGATCCGCGCATCCCCCTTCAGCCAGTCGAGTTGCTTCCAGACGGTCGCAATCTCGCTGTCGGCCAGCACCCGGTCGCGCCCACCCTTCTTCAGATGCTCGCGCACGGAGGCGGGTAGCTTCACGCCAGCAGCAGGGTTGGCCGGCAAGTACTCCTCATCTGTGGCCCAGTCGAAGAGCTTCGACAGTAGGGCGCGAAGGCTGCGCGGTGCGACCTTCGTGGGCACGCCACGGGGCGCGATAGTGCCGTCTGCAAGTGCCTGGAGCAGATCGCGGACATCCCGCTTGGTGATTTCGATCGCTGGGCGCTTGCCCCAGGCGGGTAGCACATAAGTCGCCAACTGGAAGCGATCCATCTCGAATCCCGCTGGCCGCTTGTAGATGCGGGAGTAGCGCTCCAGAAACTCATCCGCCAGCTCGGCCACCGTCTCGCCTCCAGTTCGGCTACGAATCTCTTGGCGTTCAGCCAATGGGTCCTCGCCACCGGCAACGTTCCCGAGCACCACTTCCGCCAGCTCACGGGCCTGCTTGAGGGAGACGCCAGGATAGTTCCCGAGCTTCATCCACCGGCGCCGATTGTCCTCCTTGCGCCGGTAGCAGACGAACCAGG
>QIHU01000350.1 GCA_003231035.1 Acidobacteriota bacterium | reverse complement strand
TATACTTGCCCGCCATAGGGTTCCTTATATTGCTGGGATTGAATCTATTGCGTCGAAAAGGAGGAGTCGCCATGAAACATGGTAAACGTTGGGGTGTGGCCATCTGCCTGGCCTTGTTGAGCACCGCAGCCTTCGCCCAAGCCCCCACCGTCAAGATGGTGCGGGCGGAGTGCGTGCCCGAGGAGGACAACGGGATTATCCATGCCACGGTCCACCCCGAAGTGGGTGGAGCCACGACCCGAATCTACTTCCGCTGGGATGAGCATGGCGCGATGTACTTTGTCAACATGGTCGCCACTGGCGGCGGCAAGTACTGGGGAATTCCTCCGCGCCCGGAGCACAAGAACGAGACCATCGAGTACTACGCCGCCGTGGTCGATCCCTCTGGCAAAGTTCTCGCTCGTTCAGAAAGCGCACTCACTCCGGTCACTGAAGACTGTCGCGTCGAGATGACGCCTCAACAGTTCGGTGCCGCCAACAATCTCACCATCGGTGAGACCGTCGAGCCGCAGGAAGGCCGTAAGGTTCTCGGCTTCCTGTGCGACGGCATCGTCACCCGAATCAACTTCCAGGGAATCCCCCGGCCTGACGAGATCTGCCGTGGCTGCGTGATTCCCTGGTGGGCCATGAACGACTACATCTTGCCTGCCACCGCCGGCGTTGGCGCGGTGACCACCATTTTGATCGACGACGGGCCCGGGGACGAGCCGTCGCCGTCGCGCCCTTGACCGACCCCTGACGCGGTCTCCCGCGCGGAACTCTTTCTTGCGCCCACGGCGTCGGCTCGAACCGACGCCGTAACTGCTTCTAGCGACCTCCACGAGCTGATCCCAAACGACAACCAGCGATGAGCAAGCTCACCAGTAGTGCACGAATTTTTGTCGCCGGCCACCGCGGCCTGGTCGGCTCCGCCATCGTGCGCCGCCTCGAAGCGGACGGCTACACCAACTTGCTCACCGCCGGGCGCGCCGAACTGGATCTTCGCGACCAAGCGGCGGTCGATCGCTGGTTTGAAGCCCAGCGGCCCGAATTTGTCTTCTTGGTCGCCGGCACCGTCGGCGGCATCATGGCCAACTCCACCCGGCCGGCGGAGTTCATTTACGACAACATGATGATCCACGCCACCGTGGTGCACGCGGCCCACCGCACCGGGGTCGAGCGGCTGCTCTACCTGGGAAGTTCCTGCATCTACCCGCGCCAGTGCCCGCAGCCGATTCGCGAAGAGTACCTGCTCACCGGCCCCTTGGAGCCCACCAACGAGGCCTACGCCATCGCCAAGATCGCCGGGATCAAGCTTTGCCAAGCCTATCGCCGGCAGTACGGTTGCGACTTCATCTCGGCCATGCCGACCAACCTCTACGGCCCTCACGACAACTTCGACCTCACCAGCTCACATGTACTGCCGGCGCTGATCCGCAAATTCCACGACGCCAGCCAGCTCGCCGCGCAAACCGGCGAGCCGGCGCAAGTCACGGTCTGGGGGACCGGCAGCCCGTGCCGAGAGTTCCTGCACGTCGAAGATCTCGCCGACGCCTGCCTCTTCTTGATGCGCCACTACCACGGTGACGAGCACATCAACGTCGGAACCGGCGAGGATCTGAGCATCCGCGAGTTGGCCGAACTCATCCGCTCCATCGTCGCTCCCGAGGCCCGCATCCTCTTCGACCGCGACAAGCCCGACGGCATGCCGCGTAAGCTCTTGGACGTCAGCCGCCTACACGAACTCGGTTGGCGCCACAGTATCGACCTCGAACGGGGGATCCGCGAAACCTACCAGTGGTTCGTCGATCCAAGGACGCCGGAAGAAGTTCGAGCGGCGAGTTCGTTCTCGGTGTGAGAACCCCGACTGCCGCCGCTGGTAGCCCCGCCGGTCGCTTCACTGCCGATGGCGTCGGCCGACGGCCGTTGCTTTTGATTTCGGCCGGCCTCGACCTGGGAGGAGGCGGCTCGGCACTCCTCGGCCGGCTCTGCGTCGGCGCCATGGCGACCTACGCCGCGAAGTCGGGAGTGGAACTGGAAGTTCTCCACCTCGGGTCCGCGCTCGAACGGTCGACCTTGCCCATCGACAAGAACACTCCGCTGGCCGAGTTCGGCGACAGGCGAGCCACTCTCGCCCGCCGCGTGATCACTCGCCAAGTCGCCCGCCGGGAGAAGAACCGGCCACGCCCGCTGATCGTTTTCGACCACTTGGGGCCAGCCCGCATCCAAGCACTCCTTCCGCCCTTGATGCGCTCTCCCTACCTAGTTTTTCTCCTCGGCATCGAATGCTGGCGCCCCTTGTCGTGGGATCGGCGGCGGGCGCTTCGCGGCGCCGGGTCGCTGCTGGCGATCTCTGAACACACCCGTCGGCGAGCTCGCTCGTTCACTCCGTCGTTACCCAGAGCGGAGGTATTGCCGCTGGCGCTCGAAGAGCGCCGGCCGAGCGGCGAGGCTGACCCGCAGCTCCTGGCACGATGCGGCGAAGGCTTCCTGCTGATGGTCGGGCGCATGGCGTCCAACGAGCGCTACAAGGGGCACGATCAACTGCTGGCGGCAATGCCGCTGCTGCTCGCGTCGCAGCCGGCGGCCCGCCTAGTCGTAGCTGGAGGCGGCGACGACCGCCAGCGGTTGGAGGGCGAAGCGGCGCGGCGGGGGCTTGGCGAGGCGGTGCTCTTCACCGGTTTCATCAGCGAGGCGACGCTGGCGATTCTGTACCAGCGCTGCCTGGCCTTCGTCATGCCCAGCCGCGACGAGGGGTTCGGCCTCGTCTTCCTGGAAGCGATGCGGGCCGGCAAGCCCTGCCTGGCCGCGCGAGGAAGCGCCGCGGAGGAGATCGTCGTTGACCAAACCACCGGCCTGCTCGTCGACCGCGACGATCCCGAGGCGTTGGCGTCGGCGATGGTGCGTTTTTGGCGCCACCCGGAAGAGAGCCGACAAATGGGCGAGGCGGGCCGCTCGCGGTACCGTGAGCGCTTTCGGCGAATGGCTTTCGAGAAGCGCCTCTTCCCCTACCTCGACCGTTGGAGCCGACTCGGGCCGGTGACGGCGGGGACCGAGGAGTCCTGAGCGAATGTGCGGAATCCATGGCATCGTGCGCCTCGATCCTGGCTCGCCGCCGATCGACCGCGAAGAGATGGAGGCTACCGGCCAAGCGTTGCGCTCGCGTGGGCCGGACGGCGAAGGGAGCTGGTTTTCGCCAGACGGGCGGGTCGCCTTCGGCCACCGCCGCCTCGCCATCATCGATTTGAGCCCCGCCGCGGCCCAGCCGATGGCGCGGCAAGACGGCCGATTTCAGATCGTCTACAACGGCGAGATCTACAATTTTCGAGACCTGCGCCAAGAATTAGCGGCGGCCGGCGAGGAGCTCACCACGGGAAGCGATACAGAGGTACTCCTCGCCCTCTACGCCCGCCACGGCAGTGCCATGTTGTCGCGGCTGCGCGGCATGTACGCCCTCGCCTTGTGGGACGGGCGGGAGCGCTCCCTTTTGCTAGCCCGCGACCCCTACGGGATCAAGCCGCTCTACTACAGCCAATCCAACGACGGCATGGTGCGCTTCGCCTCGCAGGTGGGCGCGCTGTTGGCCGGCGGCGCGGTGGCCGCGGAGCTCGACCCGGTGGCGATCGGTAGTTTTCTCCTCTGGGGGTCGGTGGCGGAGCCGAGGACCGTTCGCCGGGCGATCCAAACCCTGCCCGCCGGTCACCACCTGCAAGTCGCTGCGGGCCACGTCGGCACACCGGTTTCGCACACCCCGGCGCTACGCCTGGGGCCGACCGACAGCCAGCACCAGCGCGCTGGCGGGGGCAGCGTCGCCCTGGCGATGGATCCCACCGCCGTGGCCGTCGCCGCCGTCGAAGACAGCATCCGTGCCCATCTGGTATCAGACGTTCCGGTAGCGGTCTTTCTCTCCGCGGGCCTCGACTCGGCGCTGATCGCCGCCCTCGCCAGCCGCCACTTGGACGAGCCTCCGGTCAGTTTGACCTTGCGCTTCGATCGCTACGCCAACACCCCAATGGACGAAGGGCCGCTGGCCGCCCAGGTGGCCGCCAAGCTCGGTACTCGCCATGTTGAGAAAAGCGTCGGCGCCGCCGATTTCGCCGACCTGTGGCAAGCCGCCCTGGCGGCGATGGACCAACCCTCGATCGACGGCTTCAACACCTTCCTGATCAGCCGCGTGGCCGCCCAGGAGGGGATCAAAGTCGTCCTCTCCGGCCTCGGCGGCGACGAGCTCTTCGGTAGCTATCCCTCCTTCGCGGATGTTCCACGCTGGTCGCGATGGGCCCGCCGAGCGCGGTGGATTCCCGGCGCCGCCGCCGTGTGGCCGCCCCTTGCCCGCCGGTTCGCACCCACCACGCCCAAACTCGCCGGTCTGCTGCGCCATGGCACCACCCTGCCCGGAAGCTATTTTTTGCGCCGCGGCCTCTTCCTGCCCAGCGAACTCCCCGCGCTACTCGGAGAGGACGTGGCACGGGAGGTGCTGGCGGCCTACGACCCGGTCGCGGAGATTGGCCGAGCTTTGTCCAGCCCAGTTGCCGACACCGAACTGGACCCGGCCATCGACCCCTGGACCGCCGTCCACTTGATGGAGTCTGCCGGCTACATGCGCCACCAACTGCTGCGCGACACCGACTGGGCCTCGATGGCGCACGGCCTTGAGGTGCGCGTCCCGCTGGTCGACCAGCAGTTGCGCGAGCAACTCGCCGCGGTGCGCTTCCAGCCAGCCCGAACACGGGGCAAGGCGGCGCTGGTGCGTCGGGCCGCGCCGGAGCTGCCGGCGGCCTTGTGGGACAGGCCAAAGTCCGGCTTCTCGATCCCCGTGGTCGACTGGATGGAGGATGCGGCGGGGAGGGGTGACGCCCCTTCCACCCCCGGCGGCCAATCCCGACACCTCGCTCTGCGCGTCCTGCGCGAACTCGGGCTCGACGACGTGCTGCATTCCTAGGACTATGAAAACCCGGCTCAAGAATCTATTGCTGCGGGCCCTCTCGCGCCTCACCGGCCGCCATGCGGTCCTCCTGCCCGCCGCGGCGCGCACCGAGGATGAGACGGTGGCGATCGATGGACCCTACCGGGTCGAAGGCGACCGTTTGAGTGTCGCGCTCCTCGACCCGCGCCCCGGGAAGCTCGCAGCGACTCTCTTCGGCTACCAGGGCCATTTCCCTACCCGCCAGCTGTGGCACGCGGACCATCTTGCGTACCCCGGCCCATGCCGACTCACCGTGCGCTTGAGCGACGGCCAAGTCGAGTTGGCGGGAGTCGTCCAGGGGCCACCCGCCGCCGCGCTCATCGGCCGGCGGTTGAGCTGGCGGCTGCAATTCACCACCGCGACGGGTGAGGTTTCGACGCGCGACACCGGCCACTATCTGGCTGGCGGTGGTGCGACGGTGGGCGAGAGCTACTTCCAGGGCGACAACTATGTCGACCACGAACAGGAAGCGGCGGGCGAGACGCGGCAGATTCTCAAACTACTGAAGGAGCACGGGGCACTGGGTCCGCTGCTCGAAGTGGGGTGTGCCACCGGTGCGGTGTTGGCGGCGCTCAGCGAAACGGCCATCGAGGGCTGGGGGGTCGACATTTCCGCCTGGGCAATCGAGCAAGCCCAGAAACGGTTGAACCCAACCCCGCGAGGGGAGCAGCGCGCCTTCGTTTGCAACGCCGAAACCGAACCTCTGCCCCCGGCGGTGGCGCCGCCGGCCCCTTCCACACCCTCCTCCTGTGGGCCGTCTTCGAGCACTTCGCCCAACCGTACGAAGTGCTACGCCGGCTCAGCCAGCACGCCGCCCCCGGGGCTCTGTTGGTGATCAACACGGTCAATGCCGACAGCTTGACCCACCACCTCTTCGGCCGCGATTGGGAGGGTTTCCACGACTGGACCCACCACGGGGCCAGCGAGGTGAGCGTTGAACGATTGCGCGAGGAGCTTCCCCAGCTCGGCTGGCGCATCGAGCGGCTGGAGACCCACCTCGCCTGGACCGGCAGCGCCGATCCAACCCATGCCACCCTGCGCGACTGGTACGCCGCCGACGCCCGCTTCCGCCGCCTGCTCGGCGAACGCGAAGCCGGCGACATGGTGACATTGGTGGCGCGGCGCGCCCCCGATGGAGCCGGCCGGTGAAGGTGACGCGGTGAAGGTAACGCAAGCGCTGGGCTGGTACTACCCGGAGAGTCTCGGGGGCACCGAGGTCTACGTCGACGCACTCGCCCACCGGCTGCGCGAGAACGATGTTGAGGTGACCGTGGTGGCGCCGGACCCGGGCGGCAAGGCGGCGCGCGCTTACCGTCACCACCAAATCGAGGTCTGGCGCTACCCCACCGCGGCGGTGCCCAACCGCCGAGAAGCCCAGGGTCGCCAAGCGGTGCGCGGCGCCGAACTGTTCCACCGTTGGCTGGCCCAAGAGCGGCCCGATATCGTTCACTTCCACACCTTCGTCACCGGTCTGGGGCTCGACGAAGTGGCCGCCGCCCGCGACGCCGGGGCCCGCGTCGTGGTCACCACCCATTCGAGCAGTCTCGGTTTTCTCTGCCAGCGGGGCACCTTGATGCAGTGGGGTGAGGTGGCTTGCGACGGGGTGCGCACGCGCCCTGATTGCACCGCCTGCGAGTTGCACCATCGCGGATTGCCGCGCCCTCTGGCGCGGCTGCTCAGCCGGCTACCCAGCGCCGGCTCCCGCCTCCTCGCCGACCTGCCGGGAGCGCTCGGCGGCGCGCTGGGCATGGGGGCGCACATCGATCACAACCGACAGCGGCAAGCGCGGCTGGCCGAGCTGGTCGACCGCTTCGTCGTGTTGACCGAGTTCGCCCGCGGCGCGCTGGCGGCGACCGGTTTCCCGCCCGAGAAGCTCGAACTCAACCGGCTGGGAATGAGCCAACGGGACGTCGAGCGCAAGGCGGGACCGGCGGCGGCGCCGACCCAGCGCCCGATACGCCTCGGCTACCTCGGCCGGCTCGACCCGATCAAGGGGGTCGAAGAGCTGGTCCGCGCCGCCGCCACCTTGCCCAGGGAGCTGGACTTCGAGCTCGAACTGTGTGGCCCGCCCGCCGGAGAGGCCCCGATACGCCGGCGTCTGCGGGAGCTGGCGGGCGGTGATCGACGCATCCGCTTCGCCGACCCCATCCCCGCTCAGCAGGCGCCTGAGCGTCTAGCCAGGTACGATCTACTCTGTTGTCCTTCACGCTGTGCCGAGGGAGGGCCAACGGTGGCGATCGAAGCACACGCCGTGGGCACCCCGGTTTTGGGCACGGACTTGGGCGGGCTGGCGGAGTTGATTCGCGACGGGATCGACGGTCGGCTGGTGCCTCCCGCCGACGTCCCAGCCTTGAGGCGAGCACTGCATGAGACGCTCGAAGAGCCCCACTCCACCTTGGACCGTTGGCGGGCCGCGCTGCCGCCGGCACGGACCCTCGATCAAGTGACCACCGACTACCTCCACCTCTACCGCCAGGTGCTCCCATAATGGCGCGGATCTGCGTGGTCACCGCCGGCCATCTGGCAACCACCCCACGAATGGTGAAGGCGGCCGACGCCCTGGCGGAAGAGGGCCATCAGGTGCGCCTGGTGAGCACCCGTTTCGTTCGCTGGGCCACCCACGCCGACGGCAATCTCCTCACCCGACGCCACGGACACTGGCGCTGGAGTGTGGTCGACTACAGCGCGGGCGAGCCTTGGGTTCGCAGGTGGAGCGGTCTGCGTCGGCGTGGCGCCGCGGCGCTGGCGGCGCTCAGCCCCGAGCGCTGCCCGGCCGATCTGGTCTTTCGTGGCTACAGCCGGGTCCATCCCGAACTAGTGCGAGCCATCCTGAGGCAACCGGAGGACTTGATCTACGCCGGCACCGCGGGCGCCCTGGCCGCTGCCGCGGTGGCCAGCGACAAGAGCGGCACCCCCTATGCCGTCGACCTAGAGGATTTCCACACCGGCGAGCAAGATGACTCCAAGCAGGCTCGACGCTCGCACCGTTTCGCCCGCCGGATCGAGACTTACGTTTTGCCCGGCGCCTCCTTCCGCACCGCCGGTAGCGCCGCCATCGCCAACGCTTACCGCGACCGCTACGGCTTGGAAATCCTCGCCATTCACAACACCTTCCCCTTGCCAGCCAAGGCGCCGGTGATGGAGAGCCGTCAACCGGGCCCCTTGCGCCTCTATTGGTTCAGCCAAACCATCGGCCCCCAGCGTGGTTTGGAGGACGCCGTCCACGCGGCCGGCAAGGCGGAGATCTCCATGGAGCTGCACCTGCGCGGCCAACGGCCCACCGCCTACGTGGAATCACTGCACCAAATGGCCCGGGAGGTCGCCCCGAATTTGCGCTTGAAGCTGCACGATCCCGAGGCGCCGGACCGGATGGTCGAATTGTGCGCGCCCTACGATATCGGTCTGGCGCTCGAACAGGCGCACGTCCCCAACCGAGCGCTCTGCCTGAGCAACAAGCCGCTGACCTATCTTCTCGCCGGTCTGGCCATCGCCTTCACCGACACCCCCGGCCAACGACCGTTGGCCACAGCGATCGGCCCCGAACACACGCTGACCTATTCACCGGGCGATATCGACACCCTAGCCGCCGGCTTGGTGCGCTGGGCTCGAGATCCGGCCACCCTCGTCGCCGCCCGCGCCGCCTCGTGGAAGGCGGCCCAGAGCCGCTGGCACTGGGACCACCCCGAAGAGCGCGGGGCCCTGCTGCGAGCGGTCGAAGCGACTCTCACCAACCGGGTAACAGGCAATGGTGGGCGGCGATGAGCCAAGCCATCCCAGCAGCACCTAGGCTGCGCATCGCCTTGACCGCCGATCCCTACCTACCGGTGCCGCCGCGCCTCTACGGCGGCATCGAACGGGTGATCGATTTTCTCGCCCGCGCCTTGGTCGAGCGCGGCCACACGGTGACCCTCTTCGCCCATCCCGAGAGCACAACCGGCGGCGACTTGGTGGCCTACGGAGCGCCACCCCACTTCGGACGCCGGCAGCGGCTCCAGGAGCTCTGGCAACTCGGCTCCGGCCTGTGGCGACGTCGGCGCCAGTTTGATCTGGTGCACAGTTTCGGCCGCCTCGCCGCCCTCCTTCCGGTATTGCCACTGCGCCGTCTCGCCAAGATCCAGAGCTATCAACGGGCCGAGATTCCGTGGCCGAGCGTCGCCAAAGCGACCCGGCTGGCGGGCCACTCGCTGCGCTTCACCGCCTGCGCCGCGCACCTATTCGGCACCCCACCCGTCGGCCGCTGGCAGGCGATCTTCAACGGCGTCGACCTCAACCCGTTTCCATTCGTCGGCGAGGTGGCGGCCGAGGCGCCGCTGGTGTTTCTCGGCCGGATCGAAGCGATCAAGGGCGTCCACCACGCCATCGACATCGCCAGCGCCAGTGGCCGACCGTTGGTCATCGCCGGCAATCGGGTCGAGGGCGAAGCCGACCGCTACTTTCAACGCCAGATCGAACCACACCTCGACGACGAACGGGTGCGCTACATCGGTCCGGTCGACGACCGCCGCAAGGCCCAGCTGCTGGGAAGCGCGGGGGCCTTGTTGATGCCGATCGAGTGGGAGGAGCCTTTCGGCATCGTCATGGCCGAAGCGATGGCCTGCGGCACGCCGGTGATCGGCTTCGCCCGCGGCAGCGTGCCGGAAGTGGTGCGCGACGGGATCAACGGCTTCCAGTGTAGCGATGTGGATGGCGCCGTGGCCGCCGTCGCGCGGCTGGCGGAGATCGACCGCGGCGCGGTGCGCCAGGACTGCGTGGAACGCTTCTCCGCCGCGGCGATCGTCGACCGCTACGAAGCGCTCTACTTCGATCTATGCCGACCTCCGAGCCAGCCCCAGGGACCTCATCGACCATGAATCCGCCATGAAGAAGGTCTTGATGATCAGCCCGCACTTCCCGCCGGACACCACCGCCGGCGCGCACCGGGTGCGCCTCCTCGCTCCCCACCTGGAGGAGTACGGCTGGCGGCCGACCGTGCTCAGTGTCGATGCGCGCGACTACGAGGGCAGCCTCGACCCCGAACTGGCGGCGTTGGTGCCCCAGTCGCTGCGGGTACACCGTTGCCGGGCCCTGCCGGTCGGGAGCACCCGCCTGTTCGGCGTCGGCGACCTCGGTCTGCGCGCCTACTGGGGGCTGCGCCAGGCCAGCCGTTGGCTGCTCAGTCAGCAAGACTTCGACGCCCTCTTCATCACCCTCTACCCGACCTACCCCGCTCTCCTCGGCCCCAAGCTCAAGAGGCGGTTCGGCCTGCCCTTCGTCCTCGACTACCAGGACCCCTGGGTGGGTGCGTGGGGGCGGACCGTCGGCGGCGGCGCGGGTGGCAAGCCGGATCTCAGAAGCCGGCTCAGCCGGCGACTGGCCACCTGGCTCGAACCCCGCGCGGTGCGCTCGACCGACGCCCTCACCGCGGTCTCGGCCCGCACCTACGAGGAGATCTTCGAGCGCCACCCGGAGCTGACCGAGCGCCCCTCAGCGGCGATTCCCCTAGGCGGCGAAGCGGCCGATTTCGCCGCCGTCCGCGATGCCCCACAAGCCAACGGCTATTTCGACCCCAACGACGGCGACTTCCACCTGTGCTACGTCGGCACCCTCCTGCCGCTGGGCTTCGAGACCCTGCGCGCGCTCCTCGCCGCCGTCGCTCGGTTGCGCGAGGGTCAGCCCGCGATCTACGCCCGGTTGCGCCTCCACTTCTTCGGCACCAGCAATCAAACGACGATCCGCACCGAACCGCGAGTGCTTCCGATTGCCGGCGAGTTCGGCATCGAGGAGAGAGTGAGCGAGCACCCCGCGCGCATCCCCTACCTCGACGCCCTGCGCGTCCTCACCCAGGCGAGCGCCGTCTTGATGATGGGGAGCAGCGAACGCCACTACACGGCGAGCAAGCTCTACCCCGGAATTCTCGCCCGCCGGCCGTTGCCGAGAGCACGGTCAGCGATCTACTCGCCGCCGCCGGCCGAGCGCCGACCATCCGACTGGTGACCTACGACGACGAGAGCCGCGCCGAGGATCACGCCACAGAGATCGCCGGTCATCTGGCGGCGATGATCGCGGACCCCACCTACCGCCGCGAAGATGTGGACGAAGAGCGACTCGCCGAGTTCTCCGCCCGCCGCCTGGCCGGCCAGCTGGCCCAGCTCTTCGATCAGGTCGTCTCCCAGGGCGAGGAGCGAGGGTGACGAAAGCTCCATTCTCGCCTCGCGACCCCGTGGCAAGCCGGCGCGAGCCGATCCGGCTGACCGTGGTGATGACCCACCCGGTGCAGTACCTCGCCCCTTGGTT
>QIHU01000334.1 GCA_003231035.1 Acidobacteriota bacterium | reverse complement strand
GCCTTCCAGCCGGAAGAGATCCTCGGCGAACTTCGGTAGCTGACCGGTACCGGTGAGGGCCTTCTCGTTGACGATGAAGGGGGTGATGACCTCGGTGTAGCCGTGTTCTTCGGTGTGCAGATCCAGCATGAACTGGATCAAGGCTCGCTCCAGCCGCGCGCCGGCCCCCCAGTAGGTGGTGAAACGAGCGCCCGCGACTTTGGCGGCGCGCTCGAAATCCAGGATGCCCAACGCCGGGCCGAGATCCCAATGAGCCTTGACCTCGAAGTCGAACCGCGGCGGCTCGCCCACGGTGCGTTCCAGCCGGTTGGCCGCTTCGTCCTTGCCGGCCGGAACCTCCTCACTAGGTAGGTTGGGTAGGGAGAGTTCGACCGCCTTGAGTTCTTCGTCAACCTCGCCAAGCCGCCCTTCGAGCCCTTCCATTTTCGCCTTCAGCTGGCCGACAGTGGCGATCTGCTCGCTGGCGTCGCCCCCCGCTTGTTTGACCTTGCCGATGGCGCGGCTCGCTTCGTTGCGCTGGCGTTTGAGTTCTTCGACTTCGACCAAACTGGCGCGCCGTTCAGCGTCGAGCCGTACCCACTCTTCGAGCAGTTGAGGGTCGATGCCGCGGCTGGCGAAGACGGGACCCAGAGTTTCGGCTTGTTGGCGAAGCAATTCACGGGAAAGCATGGCGCGGAGTGTATCGCCCGCTCTGGGCCGGCGCTACCGGTTCAGCGAAGATGGGCTAGGATCGATAGCCTGGGAACTCCCAGAAGGAAACACAACCTTGAGAACGACATCGATCCGCCCAATCACCGCACTAGCGACCCTCACCTTGTTGGTAGCGCCAGTGGCTGGCGCTCGCGCGGCAGCACCTTCGACTTCCTTGGCCTTCTTCGTCAACGCCGCCAACGACCACGACTACGGAATGCACTCGGCGATCCCTGCCGGATTCGGCGATGGCGAGTTCACTCTGGAGCTGTGGATCCAGCCCGACGATTCCTTTCCGGTCGGGTCGACGGGAGGCTCTGGACAGCTCACCAACTGGTCAGACGCCGACATCGAGCCCTACAGCACCGGAAGCTGGTGGTTCGAAGGGAACTTCTTGCTTGACGGCCACAACAACAACTCTTTCGGCAACGGCACTTTTAGCCTGCAATTCTACGGCGGTGGCCGCCTGCGCTGGTTGTTCGGCGACGGTGACTGCTCCTGCGCCGGTGGCCACTGGTCGGTGGGCGCCTTCCCGGCGACCGACACGCCATCGCTGCTCGATGGCCAATGGCATCAGGTAACCCTGGTGCGCCGGTGGAGCGGGATGAGCGAGGCGCAGCTCGAGCTGTGGATCGACGGCTCCCTGGTCGCCACCCAAACCAGTTTCAACCGCGCTGACATGCGCAGCTGGTGGGACGACTGGAGTTCCTTCCCAGCCAACCAGGAGGGGTGGTTCTGGGGTGCCGAGAAACAGGCGGCGATCGGATTGCTGTCACAGTACGAGGACTACAAGGGGCCGATCGACGAGCTGCGTTTCTTCTCGCGAGCCAAGAGCACAGTCGAGATCACCACCGGCTGGAACCAACCGGTCGCCGGCAACGAGCCCGGGCTGGTCGGCCTCTACCGCTTCGACGAAGGGGCCGGCACGCAAGCCTGCGACCAGCTCAGCCCGGCCGACTGCATGGACCTCTTTCGCATGAAGCCGGGTCACTGGTCGAGCGACACCCCGCCGCTGGGCGCGGAGATCTTCTCTGACGGCTTCGAATCGGGCGCCACCGCCAGCTGGTCGAGCGTCACTCCGTAGCGCTCGGCAGCCGCAGCTCGAACAGCGCTCCGCCACCAGGGCCGTTCTTCAGTGCGAAGGGGATCGTGTGCTGGGTGAGGATTTCGTGGACCAGGGTCAGGCCGATGCCGCGGCCGTTGGCTTTCGAGGTGTAGAAGGGGCGGAAGAGGTTGGCCCGCGCCTCGGCGCTCAAGCCGGGGCCGGAGTCTTCGATCGCCAGGGTCAGGCCGTGGTCGTCGCGGAAGCCGCGCAGTTCGATCACCCCCTCCTTGCCGATCGCCTCGTAGCCGTTCTTGAGCACGTTGAGAAGCACCTGCTCGATCTGGTTCTTATCGAGGAACTGCTCGCCGAGCGTCTCGTCCAACCGCCAGTGACACACAATGCGGCGTTGTTCCAGGATCGGCGAGAGCAGGGTGACGACGTCGCGCAGCACGGCGTCTAGGTCACAAGGGGCGCGCGTTGGCGGCGGTAGTTTGACCACCGCGGCAAAGCCGTCGACGAAGGCGCGCAGGTGATCGAGCCGGTTGGCGGCCACTGCCAGCCCGGCCTCGAAGCGCTGCCGATCTTGCGCCGGCAGATCGCGGCCGTAGAGGGCGATCGACTCGACGAGCGAGGACACCGGCCCCACCGAGTTGTTGACCTCGTGAGAGATCATCCGCACCAGTTTGCCGTAGGCCTCTTTCTCCGACCGACGCAGCTCCTCGGTCAACTCTTCGAGCAGGAAGAAGCGGCGCAGGAAACCCCGATCGCGAAACTCACCCCGCGTGACACGGATCTGCCGCCCCGTGGGATGGTTGAGTAGACGCGAGTCACCGCTAGGAAGCTGAGCCAGCGCGGCGCCAACCGCTCGTCGTCGGTAAGCAAACGGCCGGCGAGCGCCCCCCCTTCGGCGCCGAGGATTCGCCGCGCGGCCGGGTTGAGCGAAGCGACGCGACCCTCGAAGTCACAAACCACCAGCCCGCCCGGCGAGGCTTCGACCAATCGATCGAGAAACTCGTTCTGCTCACGCACCCGCACCCGCTCCTCCTTGAGCCGATCCGCCATCTGGTTGTAGACCCCAATCAGGTCATCCAGCTCCGGCTGGCCCACTTTCCGAAAGTGGGTGGTGAACTCGCCCTCTTCGAGCAGGGTGGTGCCGGTGCGGATTAAGTCAATGGGAACGAACATCCCCCGCACCAGTCGAAAGCCGAGCAGGAGGAGCAGCAGGAAGAGGACCTCGCTGACAAAGAGCCACACCGGCCGGTCGCGCAACACGAGGACCCCGACCGTCGCCAAGGCGGCGTGGGTCACGAACAAGTAGACGAGAAACCACCCGCGCGCCGAGGGCCGGAATCCGCGCCTCTTCGCCGAGCGACTCATCCACGATCGATCCGCAGGGCGTACTTTTCGCAACGACGGTAGAGCGCGGCCCGGCTCAGCCCCAGGGCGCGCGCTACCCGCGAGATGTTGCCTTGGTAGCGCAGCAGGCATTTTTCGATCATCTTGCGCTCGAGTTCTTCCAGGGTGACGCTGCCGGCAGCCGGCAGGTCGTCCGCCGCCAGCTCGGTGGGGTCGAGCTGCGCCAGCTGCGCTAGCTCCGCCACGTCTAAGCGTTGGGCGCGCGAGACCAGCACCGCCCGTTCGATCACCTGCCGCAGTTGGCGCACGTTTCCAGGCCAGCGCTGCACCGTCAGCCACTCGAGAGCCGACTCGGTGAGTTCGAGATCGTCGCGCCCATAGCTCTCGGCGCACTCGCCGAGGAAGGCGCCCGCCAATAGCGGAATGTCCCCGGGCCGGCGACGCAACGGCGGTAGCTCGATGGAGATCAGGTTCAGCCGGTAGAGCAAGTCCTCGCGAAAGGTGCCGGCCACCACCATCTCGCCCAGGTCACGGTTGGTGGCCGAGACCACCCGCAGATCAACTCTGCGGGTAGTGCTCGATCCGAGAACCTCGTAGGTACGATCCTGCAACACGCGCAGTAGTTTCACTTGGGCGCTGGGCTCCACTTCGCCGATCTCGTCGAGAAAGATAGTGCCGCTATCGGCAATTTCGAAGCGGCCGGGGCGGGCGCTCTTGGCGTCGGTGAAGGCGCCGCGCACATGGCCGAACATCTCGCTTTCAAAGAGGGTCGAGGAGATCCCCCCGAGGTTGACCTTGACGAAGGGCTGGCCGTGGCGCGGACTGTTGCGGTGGATCGCCGTGGCGATCAGCTCCTTGCCGGTGCCGCTCTCGCCGGTAATCAGAACGGAAGCGTCGGTGGCGCTGACTCGGCCGACCAGATCCAAGACGCGCAGCAGGTTGGGGTCTTCTCCCAGGAGAGGGCCGAAGTCGTACTGTTCGTCCAGCTCCTCGCGCTGCAAAAGGGGGGCATCGGTCGCCGCTTGCCGGTTCTCGGCCAGGCTCAGCACCGTGTTGATCGATTGCAACAACTGCGCGTTACCCCAAGGCTTGGTGGCGAAATCGGCCGCTCCTTGCTTGATGCCTCGCACCGCCAAGTCGATCGACCCCCAGGCAGTCAACAAGATGACCGGCAACCGGGGGCGACGGCGATGGATCTCGGCGAGCAGTTCGAGCCCCTCCTCGCCGCTGGTGGCGCGCGAGAAGTTCATGTCCTGGAGCACCAGCCGGCAGGCGGGATCGCTAATCTTCTCCAACGCCTCCGCCGGTCCGGCGGCGCCCCGCGGCACAAAGCCGTGTTGTTCGAGCAACAGGCTGACGGACGCGATGACCGACGGATCGTCGTCGACGATCAGAATCTGGGTTCCGGCTGTTTCTGGTGCTTGCACTGGAGGCTAATCGTAGTGCAATGCCTCGGCGGGCAACACCCGAGTGGCCAACCAACTGGGGTAGAACCCACAGATCAGCGCCAAGCTCATCATGAAGGCGAGGGCCACCCCGAGAGCCTGGAAGGTGAGCGCCGGGGTCAGGAAATCGAGCAGACCGGTGAGCGGCAATTGGAAGGCGATGACCGCACCCACCGTCAGCGCCAGGACCGCCACCACCATGATCTCGGTGAGGATCTGCAGGCAGATCTGGCGCGCATCCGCTCCGGTTGCCCGACGCAAACCGATCTCCTGAGTGCGCAGGGTGACGCTTTGCCACAGCACGCCCAGCAGCCCCAGGGCCACCATCAGCACCAGGAAGCCGGCGAGGGAAGCGGCGAGAACTACTTGCAGGATCTTTCCCCGCCGGTACTCTTCGCGTTCCACTTCCACCGAGCGGATGCCAAACGACCAGGAAGGTGCCACGCGATCGAGCCGTTCGAGCACCGTCTCCTCGTATTGAGCCGTGGTACCGGGCCGCATGCGCAGCGCAACGGTGTACATCTGCCGATCAGGGTCGCCCGGCTGGCGGCGCAGAAGCATCATGTTGTCTAGAGACGAAAACTCTCCATTCCTGCGGAAGTCGGTAAAGACACCGATGACTCGACTCTCCTTGTAACCCTCCCGCGGCTCCTTGGGCGGGTCGGCAAAGGTCCGCGACAGCGGATCTTCGTCGCCAAAGATCTCAGCCGCCAGCCGCTCGTTCATCAACACCGGCTTGAAAGCCAGTTCCTCGTCGCCCGGCTGAAACCAGCGCCCCGAGACCAGCTCTAGCTTCAGGACCTCTTCGGCGCCATCGGAAAGGTAGGTAAGTTCGCTTTGTAACGCGCGCCCATCGAGATCCCAGCCCCGGATGCTGTTGGAATTCACATAAGGCGGATAGGCCACCACCGCCACCTTCTCGACCGCATCCATCGAAGCCACCTCTCGGAGGACTTGGCGTTCGAGTTCTTGCCGCTCGGCCGCCTCGTCACCCACCGTGCGCGGCGCGTCGATGGTTACGTACCACAGATCTTCCGAAGAGAAACCCATCGGCTGTCGACCATTGTGAAACAAAAAGAGGGCCAGAGCAGCGACCAGGAAGACGACCAGGAAAGAGATGGTGATCTCCGCCATGATCAAGATGTTGCCCGCTTTGCGGTTCCACACCAGACGCAAAATGTGGCGAATCATAGCTTCGACCTCGCTCGTAGCGCCTCGGCCGGGTGCAGCCGAGACATTTTCCAGGCCGGGTAAACCCCGGAGAGAACACCGAAGATCAAGGCCAGCACCATACCCCAACCAAAGACTCGCCAGTTGAGCTCAAGATTGACGAAGGGCACCAGATCCGCGTTATTGATCCATCGCAACAACCACTGCGAAAGCAGCAACGCCAAGAGGCCGCCAAAGAGGGTCAGCAAGACGTTCTCGGTCAAGAACTGAACAAGAAGCGATCCCGAGCGGGCGCCGAACGCTCGCCGCACACCAATCTCAGAGCTACGTTCGAAGATGCGGCTCAAGTTCAGATTGATTAGGTTGAGGCTCGGCAGCAGCATGAAAAGCAACGCCCCAAGGATCAGCAAAGCCCCGGCCCGGCCCGCTTGCGGCTCACCATACTCACTGGAAAGGAATTGCGTGGTGAATGCCTCAAAGTGAGTATTGGCGGAAACCACCAAGGTCTCGTAGCGCTCGTCGTCTGGCAGTTCTATATCGGGCAGACGGGAAGCCAACTCCTCTTGGATCGACCGTCGATCACCCGCGGTTTCCGCCAGCAGCAGACAGCTAAATCCGCTCATGAAGTCAGCGCGATAGGCCTGCGACTGCGAAGTACTGATCGGTACCCAGATATCGCTAAACCCTGTTCGCAGATAGGAAACGTCAGCGACCACGCCCACCACTTCAAAAGATTGGCGATCAACATCGATCATCTTGCCCACGGCGTTGCCGCTCGCGAACAATCTCTCCTCGGTGCGGCGGCTAATCACCGCCACACGGTTGGCATCCCGCTCATCTTCATCGTTGAAAGGACCTCCCTCGAGAAAATCGAACTGCAAGATCCTCCAGAACTGACCATCGGTACGGCTGACATAAACCTCCAGACTCTCCGCGTCGCGGTAGAGTTTGATCGGTCTGGCTTGGGTAAAGATTGAAACTCGCTCCACTTTGGGCAGGTCGCGAATGTTCTGGTCGAGGAAGCGGTAGCCCGGTGACGATGTAGATCGCACCCCCTCGCCAATCAACGACATGTTGGCGAGGAGCAACGTGCGATCGTTGTTCACATCTGGCGTGTGGGGCATCAGGATGTGATCGAGGGCGGCGGTGGCCACCATCAAGACGACCAACGTGAAACAGATTCCAAACAGACTGGCGAAGGTGAAGAACTTGCGGCGCATGAAGACCTTGAAGGCCATCACCAGGTAGCTCTTGAACATCAGGCCACCTGTCGTCCGTCGAAGAGTCGTATGGTGCGCGCCGTGCGTTTGGCCTGTTCGGCGTCGTGGGTCACCATCACCACCGTCGTCTTGTCTTCCTGGTTCAGCCGTTCGAGAATGGCCATGATCTCGTCGCCCATCTGGCTGTCGAGGTTGCCGGTCGGCTCGTCGGCGAGGATCACCCTCGGCGCGCCGATGATCGCTCGCGCCACCGCCACTCGCTGCTGCTGACCGCCCGAGAGCTCGTTGGGAAAGTGGTGGATCCGCGATCCCAAGCCGACACTTTGCAGTGCTTCAATAGCGCGCCTCCGGCGCTCCTTGCTGGCCATCGAGCGGTAGAGAAGGGGGATTTCAACATTGCTCACCACGTTGAGATCGGGCACCAGATGGAAGCTCTGGAAGATGAAGCCGATTTTCTCGTTGCGCAACCGCGCCAACTGCCGGTCGCTGTAGCCCGCGATACCGGTTCCGTCGATCTGGACGCTTCCCTCGCTCGGTTCATCGAGCAGACCGATGACGTTGAGCAAGGTGCTCTTGCCGCAACCCGAAGGTCCCATGATTGAGACGAACTCACCTTCGGCGATGTGTAAGTCTATTTGGTTCAAGGCCATCGTCTCCATCCGCGCGGTGCGGTAGACCTTGGCCACGTTGTCGAGCCGAATCATCGCTACTCTCCCTTGCTCGCTATTTCAACCGGACTTCCTCGGTATCGAGGAAGCGATTCATCTCGGATAGAACGACCTGCTCCCCTTCGAGCAACCCGTCGAGGATTTCGTAGTGTTTGTGGCCCGAGAAACCGAGGCGCACCGTGCGGCGACGGGCCATGGTTCCCTCGACCACAAAGACAACCTGCGTCCCAGTGCCGGTGGTGTAGGGCCCTTTGGAGATCTTCAAGGCGTTGTCACGGCGCTCGACCACCACCAGAACGTCGGTGCGTTGGTTGGTGCGCAGCGCCGAATTCGAGGGATCGTCGAGTGCCACCCAGAAGCGCAGCGCCCCTTCGGTGACCGCCGGCAGAATGCGCTCGATCCGGCCGTGCAGCCGCTCTTTGCCAATCGGCACCTCCACCTCTTGCCCCTTGGCCAGGCGGGAGGAGTGAATGTCTGAAATCGTCGCTTCGATGCGATAGCGATCCGGGTCGGCAATGCGGGCCAGGACATCTCCCGGCCGCACCGTGGTCCCCACTTCGTCGAGGATGTAGGTCAGCAATCCCGGCCGATCGGCGCGGGTGATCGCCATCGCCGCCTTTTTCCGCGCCGTGGTCAGCTCGCGCTCCAGGGTGCGCAGTTGCGC
>QIHU01000175.1 GCA_003231035.1 Acidobacteriota bacterium | reverse complement strand
TTGCCGTAGGCTAGCTGGCCGTCCTCGCCGTCGATCAACACCTGGTAGGCGCGGCCGGCGAAGCGATAGCGCACCACCCACAACGGGTAGTAGATCACCGAGAAGCGTTCGCGCACGGTTTCTAGAAATCGGAACCGTGTTTCGTCGAGCCCCAGGGCCGGGTCCGAAGCTTGGCGAAAGGAGGCGAGCGCCGCCTGGCGCACCGGAACCTCGGAGACGGTGGGGGGGAAAACCATCCCTTCGCGGGCCAAGGCCTCGCCTTTGAAGGGGCGCAACTGGTCGCCGCCCAAATCGATCTTGCGCACTCCCCATTCGGCGACGTTGACCGCCGGGAAGGTTCGATCGAAGTGGTGTTCGCCACGCCGTTCCACATCCACGTAGTAGACCTCCGTACGGCGCTTTTTGCCGCTGCCTACGGTGCGGGTGCGTCTTTCCGTGCCGAGGGCATAGCCGATCACGTCGGCCTCGATGCGGAAGAAGGGCAGGAAGCAGAGAAAGGTCTCCGCCGTCCGAGCCTCCTTCGAGAGGCGCCGATCTTTGTTGAAACCCCGGCGCCACCAGCGGCGGGTCGTCTCTTGGGCTTGGCGGGCGGAAATTTTGGGCTGAATCGAAAAGCGGCGCACACCCAGCTCGCCGAGCGCCAGCAGCGGGGTTTCGCAGTAGGGGCAGTGGGCCACCCGTAGGCCGTCTGCCACCTCCAGTGCGCCGCCACAGTTGGGGCAGGAGAGGTCGGTGATTCTCCTCTCGACAACTTCCGGCTCGCTGGGTGGTTGCCGTGATGGTGGCAGCGGCGGGATCTCCAGCTTCGCCGCCTGTTTCGGTGTCGTCATACCTTGCGGCTTACCCAGTAGGCGAGAAGAGTCAGCGGTAGAGCGAGAGCGCCGTAGGTCAGGAGCTTGAGCAGAGGATGGGAGATCACCAGCCCAGCGAGCGCGAAGAGAATCAAGCCGGTGAGGGCGACCAACCAGAAGGGACTTTCGGCCTTCTCAGGGAAGACCGAGGCCATCACCGTGCCGGTGGAGCCGTCGACCAAGGCGACATAGCCGCGATCCTCGTACTGGTAGCGGCACTCCCACAAGGGCAGGTGAACCCTCGCTGTCTCCCGCACCCGCTCAGCGGCTTCACCGAGCCAGCCGCGGGCGGTTTCGATGGGGATCGTGGGCTGGCGATTTTCGGCTGGCGCGTGGCTCTCTTGCATCTCGGCGGTGAACGGCTTGAGTTCGCCGGCCGGGATGCGCAGGTCGGCGAGTTGGGAGATGGGAGTCGGCGCCGCGGGTTGGATGCGAATTTCTTCGCCTTGGTCGCCAGCGAGGCGGAACATCCACACCGGGAACCAGATCGGCGTGGCGCTGGCCAGGGTGGCCTTGCGGTCGAGATTCTTGACCGTCTGGTTGCCGGCCATCCACCGTTTCAGTGCCGCCGTGGCCTGGTCGCGGTCGAGCAGGCGAGGTAGCCGGTAGTGGAGGACGAGGCCCGAGCGGTCAACGAAGAGCGCCGCGTCGCAGAAGGCGCAGCGCAGCAGGGAGCGGCCCGAGGGAAGGGAGTTGGCCCCGCCGCACTGTGGGCAGTCGAGCTGGGTGATCACGGTGGGTGGCGTACTCAGGGGCTCCTACTCCGCGACTCGCGTGCCGCACGAGGGGCAGAAACGGGCTCCACCGGGTAGTTTTCCGCCGCATTGCGAACAGAAGGCAGGAGTGGACTCGGAACTCGATTCGTCGGTTGCGGACTGCGTTGCCTCGGCTGGTGACGTGGTAGGCGCCGCGGCAGGTGCCGCGGACGTACCGGTGGCGCCGTCCTGCATCGCCTCCTTCATCATCTGGGGCAGCATCATGCCCATTCCGGCGCCCATGCCCATACCCATCCCGGCGGCGACTCCACCACCGCCGCCCGAGCTCTGAGCGGCGTCGCCCATCGCCTTGGCGGCCTTAAACTTCATGTACTCACTCATGTCGCCTAGCGCCGCCATACCGCTGCGCTCGTCGATCAGTTTTTGGACCTCCTCGGGCGGGGTGATCGCTCCAACGAAGAGATCGGCCAGGTCGATCCCGTACTTCTTGAAGTCGTCGGAGACGCGCGCCTTGAGCCCCGCCGCGAGTTCGTCGTAGAGGCGCGGTAGGTCGAAAATCGATGTGAGGTTCTCGCCCAGAAGGTCGGTGAGGCGGGCGACGATGAGATCCTTGAAGTAGGACTCGACGCCGTCGGTGGTGTAGAGCCCCATGGTGCCGACCACCGAGTTGACGAACAGTTGCGGCTCGCTGATGCGCACCGCGAACTTGCCGAAGGCGCGCAGGCGGACCATCGCCAGTTCGCTGTCGCGGAAGACGACCGGTTCCTTGGTACCCCATTTGAGATCGAGGAAAGTCTTGGTGGAAACGAAGATCGCCGCCGCCTGGAAGGGGGACTTGCCCTTGAAGGGGAGGCCAAGAATGCGCGTCAATAGCGGCAGGTTCAAGGTCGTCAAGGTGTGACGGCCGGGCGCGAAGGTGTCGAGCGCCTTGCCGTCGCGCAGGAAGACCGCCTGCTGGCTCTCTTCGACGATCAGTTGGCTACCGAGCTGGATGGCGGCGGTTCCATCCCTGGGGACGCGGGCGACCATGGTGTGGCCAGTGGAATCTTGATGCTGAATCACTTGCATGATCGTCTCTCCTTGGTGGCGTTCGTTCGAGCGCCGAGTACTCTCTTTCTTATCCTTGCGCTGAACTGTGGACGAGCTTGCTGATCACCTCGCCGCGGCTCGCCCACTTCTCTTCGACCATGCTCAGCCGCTCTAGGGTTCGCTCGAGCGCCTTTCGTAGCGGGTCGGGTGTGGCGGTGGTCGCCTCTTCGCTGGGCAGTGGGATGGCGGCGACATCGTTGGCGAGTTGGGCGAGTTCGTCGACCATCGAGAGATCGAAACGGTACAGCTTCTCCAACTCGTCTTCGAGGATCTTGACTACGTCGAACAGGCCGCTGTAGCCGTAGTCGGCGAAACGCAGGCTCTGGGACAGGCCGTCGAGCCTGCGGTCGAGGCGGTCGAACAGGGTCAGATCTTCAAGGCGCCCGCGATCGGCGTAGGCGCGGGTACGGGCTCGAACGATGGTTTTCAGAGCCTCGACTTGATCGGCCAGGTGCTGGCGTTGCATGCGGTCGACGTCGCGCCGCAGCTCGCGGTCCTGGTAACCCCGAAAACCGGGGATCTTGTCGATCAGTCGCTCGAGCGCGCCTCGCCGTTCACGGGCCTGCTGGTAGCCGTCGCTCATCATTTCCTCCCCGCATTCTCTTCGAATTGCAGTCAAATCTCACCCTCGAACTGGGCTCGTTGGGCGCGATCTTACCACTGGGAAAGGGCTCCAGAGAACCGTGCGATCGGTGGTGACAGGGCAGAAGACTCGGCGTTGAGGTTGCTCGGGACAAGGGGTGTTGTGTAGGATTTGGTCAGACTTACTCAGATTGCCGTCAGCCTGCGGAGCCGGTATGGTTTCGGGCTCGTCGACAGGCGTCGAAGGCGACCCTGTCTGAGTCGCGGTTGTCGCGCGAGCCGGGCCAGCCGGAAACCAGAGTGAGTCGCCAAAAATAAGTATGTTCGAGCAGCGAAAAAATTCCCTGAAAGACGCAATTGTGTGGGCACGGTCGAGCCCAGGGGCCTTCAACCTGATCTTGGGAATGGGGTTGTCCGCTCTTGCGCGGGGGTGTCGAGTAGCCTTCTTCGGTGGGCTCTCGCTGCTTCTCTTGGGCAATAGCGTTGTTCACGCGCAGTCCGCGGACGGCATGGCTCAAGAGAGGCTGTCGACCCACCGCGCTGACTTGGTCACCCTGCTCACCGGCTGGAGCGAGGCTTGGTCGCAGCAGCGCATCGAGGACTATCTGGGGTACTATTCAGCTCAGTTCGTATCTCCGGGGCAGCTCGACTTCGCAGCTTGGCAACGGCAGAGGCGACAACGGTTGAGGCGTCCACAATTTGTGGAGGTCGCCGTGGCGATTCTCGATGTGGAGATGATGTCTGAAGACCGAGCCACCCTTCGTTTCCTACAGCGGTATCGATCGGATCGCTATCGGGACGTGGTGACCAAGACTCTCGTACTGGTGAGGGAGGGCGACGATTGGAAAATTTTGCGAGAAATGGTCGAGGAGGAATGATGCGCTCCCTACGCTTACGCTACGTCTTGCCTCTTTTGGCGCTTGGTTTGGTGCTGGTTTTTCCCATCCGGGCTTTCAACAACAGCGCCAGCGAGAGTGTGGGCGACTTTGCGGCGGATGGTCTGGACGATACCGCCGACGTTCGCCATGACGCGGACTACGGCGCCAGTAGACAGACCGCTGGCAGCACATCCGGCGCGCTGTCCACCGCGGCTTTGGTTCCGGCCAATCTGCTGCAGCTGCCGCCCAGAGTTGGCTCCGCGATCGTCGTCGACTTGCTGGGCAACTCGCTCTACCTGATCCAAAACGGCGAACGGCTGTCCAAGAGCGGCTCGTACTATGTCGCCATCGGCAAGAAGGGTATCGACAAGATGCGCGAGGGCGACGAGAAGACCCCGGTTGGCGTCTACTTTCCCAACTCGTTTCTGCCGGACAGGGTGCTCCCCGCGATCTACGGCGCCGGTGCCTTCCCGATCGATTACCCTAATCGTTGGGACCGTCGTTTGGGACGAACCGGAAGTGGGATCTGGATTCACGGTTCCGATAAGTCGGATGAAGATCTCCTGGCTCGCTCGAGCCGAGGCTGTTTGACCTTGACCGATCCCGATTTCGTTTCGATGGCCTCGCACATGCAAGTACGGCGCACCCCGGTGATCGTGGCCAACTCCGTGAAATGGGTGAACCCTGAGCAGATCGCGGCACTGAGCGCGGATCTGCGCCATGTGATCGAGACGTGGCGCAGCGATTGGGAGAGCCGCGACACGGAAGCCTACCTCAAGCACTATTCCACCTCCTTCCGCTCTCCCGACAAGACCGCGGCCCAGTGGTTCGCCCACAAGCGGCGGGTGAACTCAGCCAAGAGCTTCATCGAAGTGGCAGTCACCGAACTCGGCCTCTACCGCTACCCGGGCGAAGACGACCTGGTGCTCGCCACCTTCGCCCAGGGCTACAAGTCGAACAATTTCGACAGCCAGATCAACAAACAGCAGTACTGGCGCCGCGAAAAGGGCGAATGGCGGATCGTCTACGAAGGCGGCTAGACCGCCTCCGGGCGGCAAGCCGCCCTCTCCCCCTCCCTTTTATTTATGGGGGTTTCTCGCCGAAACCCCCTCAACCGAAAAAACGTCGTTTTTCGGTTTTCACCCCATAGGAGTCCGGCCTAAGCGGCCGGGCTCGCCGGGCGGCTCGCGCCTCCCCGCGCCACCACCCTCTTGTTTATGGGGGTTTCTCGCCGAGGTCCCCTCAGACGAAAAAACGTCGTTTTTTCGTCTTTCACCCCGTAGGAGTCCGGCCTATTCGGCCGGGCTCGCCTGACGGCTCGCGCGTTGCCCTCGATGCAAGAGAGATGGCACGTCGATCGTCGGGTGGCTTACGAATCCGCCGGAGGCACGCTGCGCCCCTACAGGTCATGGTGAGGCTCGCGCTCCCCGCGCAAGCCCTGCCCGCCCCGAGACGCGAAGCGGCGAGGTCTCAGTGGCCCATCCCGGACAGCGGTACCGAGAGTCGAGCGAAGCGAGACGCGAGGACGACACAACACTCCACCAAAGAGGTCTTGTCTCCCGCGCAGTGGCCTAAGGCTGCGA
>QIHU01000638.1 GCA_003231035.1 Acidobacteriota bacterium | reverse complement strand
TCTGGTCGGATGGCCGTCACAGCATCGAGCCTGGGGCGCAACGCACCGCGCTCGCGGTTCACGCCTCCGACGGGCGCCTGTGGGTGCTCAGTGAGCGAGAGTCGGCTGCGACACGTGGCCGGATCTTGGACGTCTACGCGAGTGAGGACGGCACCTATCTACACTCGATCCGGCTCCCAAACCGGCCAATGGATGCCGTGGTCACTCATGGTTTCCTTTACACGGTTTCCGCCCGGGGGCTGGAACGTTGGCGGATGCACGAGGCGAACGAAAGTGGGTAAGTCGTGAGCTCTTCGCAAAAGGCGCCGCGCGTGGCCCAGGGAGGGGGAAGGAGACTCGGTCTGACCCTCGCCGTCCTCGCCCTCAGCCTCTCGACGGGTTCCTGTGGAGAGGGATTCACGTCGGCCGCGGATGAGTTGAATCCTTGGGCGACGGCCCTGCGGGAGGGCCTGGCGCGCCCGATCGATCGAATCTCAGGAGTTGGAAGCCTGCACCAGGAAGTCTCTACTTCCAGCGCAGCGGCGCAGAGTTTCCATGACCAGGGCCTCGCCTACCTGGCTTCGTTCGAGTGGCTGAGCGCGGCGCGGAGCTTCCGCACGGCGCTGAACCACGACCCGGACTTGGCGATGGCGCGCACCGGCCTTGCCCGCGCGTTTCTCGGCCTTGAGGCGCCGGGGCGCGCCCTCGCGGAGGCACGCCTCGCGCAGCGTTCGCCGGTTCAGGTCACCCACCGCGAGGCACTGTGGGTCGAGCTAGCGGTGGCCCAGATGGAAGGGACCCTTGCCCAGGGTGGAGAGGCTCAAGATCTACAACTCGCCTATGTCCAAGCCATCGACCACTACCTCGACCGCTATCCAGACGATTCCCACGGCCTGGTCCTGCGCGGCAACGGCTCGGCCCACGCCGCCAACCCGGGTTCCAGCGGAGGTACTGCGTCGCTGCACTGGTATCGCCGCGCCCTCGAAGTCGACCCCGACCATTTCCCCGCCCACCACTTTCTCGCCCACACGCTCGAGAACCTTGGCCAGCTTAGCGAGGCGCTCCACCATGCGCGGCGCTACCAAGAGCTGGCACCCCAGGCGCCGCACGCGCAGCACATGGTGGCTCATGTGCTCGCCAGTCGCGACGAATGGGCCGCGGCGCGCCGCCAACTCGAGAAGGCCGACCGGTTGCATCGGGAGAACTTCGAGAAGGGACGAACGACGCCGGACCTAGACTGGCACTACGGCCACAATTTGCGCCTGCTAGGCGCCGTCCTCCTTTACCAGGGAGCCGCCGGGCCGGCCAACGACGCGCTGCACTCCACCTTCGGGCTGACTTACGCCGGCCGTCGCGCGGGCTTCTACTGCGCCCCCTGGATCGAGCATCTTCTCGCTGAAGGCCGATTCGAAGAAGCGCTGGCGTCGGCGCGCAGCTGCGAGAAGCGAGATTCACTCCTCGCCAGGGTGATGGGTGCCGGCTTCCGAGGCGAAGCCCTGCTAGGAATGGGACGCATCGCCGAAGCCGAGGAGGCGCTAGCCACGACCACGAAGCGCCAAGCCGAGTTTCTGGCTTCCCTGCGCTACCCGAGTGTCGACGGCCCCTATCTGGCCAAGGCGCGGCTTGCGACGATGACGCTTGACGCCAAGCTACGGTTGAGAACCGACGACCCCGAAGGGGCCGAGGCACTCCTGCGACAGGTCCTCGGAATCCTCGGTCGCGGGCAGGCCGTCGATAGCTGGGCCCTCGCTCCCCGACGGATTCGCGAGCTGGCTAGAGACGCCCGGAAGGCCGGCTACCCCGAACTGGCCCGAGATCTCTTGGAGGCTTTAGGTTGACGAGCTCTGGAGCACGAGTTGGAAGCAGGTGCCTGGACCGTCGGCCAGGCGCAGGTCGGCGCCCATGGCGCGGGCTAGACGTCGGCTGACGGCGAGGCCGAGGCCGACGCCGGGCTGGCCGCCGACCGCGTGTTCGGCCGAGCGATGAAACGGTTGAAAGAGGCGGCGGCGGTCGCGGACCTCGATGCCGGGGCCGTGGTCGCGCACGCGTAGGATGAGCTGGTGGCCTCGGCGCTCGGTTTCGAGGTGGATTTCGGGGTGCTCCAAGTCTTGGCCGTATTTGCAGGCGTTGTCGACCAGGTTGAGCAGGATTTGCCCGACCATCGAGACGAGGATCCTTGGCTCGGCCTGGCGCCCAACGATGTCTACTCGGCGCTACCCGGAGGAGCGAGGCGCACACGGTTGCCGGAAGCTCCGTAGCAGCTTGCGCGCGGCACGGGTATCCTTCGTGCGAAGAGTGGTACCCGTGCTTACCGCGTCCTCCGGCTCACCTTCGCTTCCGGCGGTTGACCTTGCCGGACCATTCGATGTCCGAGCCCCAGCCTTTGAGTTGCGCGAGAATGCTCTTGCGCTTGGGGTTGAAGTAGAAAGAGGTCGGCGCCGCCCCGATCACCAGCTTCGCCGTCCGGGCTTTGGAGAGATCCCAGATCTCGAAGTCGAAGCTGCCGTCATCTTCTGGTAGGAGGCGGGTGATCCGTAGGGGCACCGAAGCCTCGATGACCTTCTTCTCGCCGGGCTCCAGAATCTCCGCTCGGGGGACGGTCTGGTGGCGGGCTTCATCCCGCCGATGTCGATCCGAGAAGCATAGGGTGACTTCGTGACGGTCGCCATCCCAGAGGATCTGACGGATGCCGCATTGGACGTAGAGCGGCCCGTCGCCCTCGTTGGAGGCTGCGAAGCGGACCTCGAGACGTTCCTCCCCGCGCCGCACCCGCGCCGATCGGATGCGCAGCCCGGCCGGTGGTCCCTTGTCGGGGGTCTTACGCTTGGCGCTCATCGCTCCTCCCTCCCCTCCGCCGGGCCGGAGGGACCGAGCCCAGCGGCGAGGCGCCGCCGCTCGAAGGCTGCGAAGACGGCGGGGTTGGTGAGTACCGTTTCCCGGAGCAATGCCAGATCGCGGCCCACCTCCTGGGGTGTTGCGCCCTCCCAGCCGGTGAGCGGCACGGCGCTCAGCCAACGATTCAAGCGCCGAGTCAGGAAGTCGCCGAGGACCCGAGCATCGGGCTCCGTTTCGGCGCAATCCCTGGCCTCGGCGTAGATCTGTAGCGGCTGCAGGATCGCCCAGATGACGTGCGGGCAGTTCGGCAGATCCCGGGCCAGGAGTGTTGCGATCTCCACCGTGCGCGGGTCGAGTTGGGCCACCGCCGCCGAGGCGCCCAGTTGTTCAGCTGCTCCCGGCTGTTGAACACAGGCGATGAAGAAGGCCGCTTTGCTCCAATCCCCCAACGCCTCGACGGACATCGGAAAGTCGCCCGCCGCGTCTTGGAGCAGCAACCGGCCGAGATGCTCCGGCTCCTCGGGTCGCCGCACATGCTCCAGAGCGACCTCAAGGGCCCGGATCAGCGGTTTGACCAGCCACCGCTCCACGTTTTCCCGAGCCTCGTCGCTGGTCACCATGGCCCGGCTCACCGGAACGCTGAAGCGGTAATACTCCTCGAAGAGCGCGTCGAAGAGGCCCGCCCCCAGGCGGGTTCCTCGCAGCATCCGGTCGCGCACCTTGCGCAGGGCGTGCACCTCCGCCGAATAGGGCGAGCCGGAGGCGACGCTGGCGATGATGCAGCACCCGCTGTCTGGGCAACCGCAGCCCGACTGCCCGTCGGCCACGTCCCGCGCCACCAGGCCCATGCGCGCCCGGAGGTCGTTCTCCTGGACGATGGCGTCGGACTCGGGATGCAAGGGATCGGCCGACGAGAGCAGGGCATGGCCCATTTCGTGATGCAGGATGCCGGCCGAGGTGGTGCATTCGCGGTCGCCGTTGGTGCCGACGATCCAACGCCCGTCGCCGTCGCAATTCTCGGTGTCGTAGAAGATGGTTGTCGAACCGAAGGTCGAACCCGGCCGCGTCTCGACCGTGGTTCCATCGCCGTAGACGAAGTCCGAACGCAGCCCGTGCAGCTCCAGGTCGGAGCTGCGATTGACCAGCCTCAGGAGTTGATCGTGGACCCGGCCCGCCGCCGTCGAGGTGTCGGGCGCGGCCGGATTGAACTCGATTACCGTGAAGTTCGCATCGGCGGGATCTGGGCTCTCGCCGAACGAGCCGTCCAGGTCGGCGATGATCATCAGGTCCATGCGGACCGCGTCCGGGTTGAGGTTGAAGGTTCCTTCCGGGTTGGTGATCGATGTCTGGCGGATCTTGACGGTCATCGCCTTGCCTCCTCGGATCGGCGGGGTGGGCGTGGTGGGCGCGGCATGTTCAGCTCTTCTTGGCTGCCCGGCTCCGGCGAGGAGCCTTGGTCTTGGCCACCGGCCGCTTGAAACCGCCGAATTTTTTGGGGTCGCGAAGATCCGGCTGCTCGGGGACCGGGCAAGGCTTGTAATCACAGACCGGATCCCGCGGCTCCTCGGGGCAGCAAGCCCGTAGCTCGGCGGTGTTCGCGAGTTGGCGATCCCAAGTCAAGGCCGCCTCCGGCTCGGCGCTGGCCGTCATGTGCTCCAGGGCTCGCAAATTCGCCCCTGCCGCCTGCAACAGGTCCGTTTGCTCATCGTTCTCGTTCCAGATACCGCAGGTATTGCGCGAGATATTCTCTAGAGCGCAGATCATCGTCGCTTGCTGTTGCGCCTGAAAGAGCAGTAGTTGATTGGTGATGTCCTGACGGGCTTGAACTCCCGCCAGCCCGTTGGCCAGGGCCGAGAAGCCGGCATTGGCGATCGCCTTGAGTTCGGCAAGGCCGCTGACCAGGTCGCCGAGCTTGGCGTCGCCGCGCTCACAGCAGGCGTTCAGAGTGATGAGGTCGTCGTGGACGATGACCAGGTTCGCGTTGATGCGCTGCGCCTGTTCCCAGACTTCGTTGATGGTCGGCATGGCCGCAATCTCCTTCCAGTTTCCACTCTTCCCGGTCCCTGTATTCAAGGGCGTGGTTCGCCCGCGAGTGGGAAGAGGGGGGGTCGACCCAGTTAGGAGTACTGGGCGGGAAAGTGTTACCACCGAGGTGAACGAATGGTCCTCCTAACGAGGTGCCACCTGCTCTCAAAGAGCGTTGTAATCAGTGGCTTGCGAAGCGAGCGGCACTTTGTCAGCACTTTGTCAGCACTTTGTCAGCACTTTGTCAGCACTTTGTCAGCACTTTGTCAGCGGAGTGTTCCAGTCCTAACCCGGATTCACCGTCCATTCACCTGCTCAGACATAGGGTATTGAGTACGTTGGGGGGAGAAGGAGAGGATGATGCGTCTATTTCGGTTCGCGATGATTCTGGGAGTGGTCGCGGTCACCGTGGTGCCCACCTTTGGAGAGGCGCCGGAGCCCGAGGCGTTGGGAAGCTTTCTCGGACTCTTCACGCCCGTGGGGTCGGGGCTTCCTCGCGGCCTGGACGCTGATGGAGCGGGTCATCTGATCATGACGGAGTTGATCGCCGACCGAGTTCATTTGATCGACACCGCGGGTAACACCGTGGCTAGCCCTACCTTTCCCTGTGTGCCCTCGGCCTCGACCGTGCAAGGCGGAGTGGCCACGGACGGAGTTTCTTTCTATGTGGTGGATACTCCGGCGCGGCAGATCGATATCTACGACGCCTCGTGCCAGTTCGTGTCGAGCTTTAGCGTCGCCGGGCAGTCCACCTTCCCGGATGGTCTGACATACAACCGCGCGACAGCCACCTTGTTCATGGGCGATCCCGTCGGCAGTCCGGCTCATCTGCACGAGTACTCGCCGGGCGGAGTTTTTCTCT
>QIHU01000079.1 GCA_003231035.1 Acidobacteriota bacterium | reverse complement strand
ATCCCCAGGTAATTGTTCGAATTCATCTTGAGGAATGGCCGCTCCCCTTCCCCTTCGAGCAAGTAGCGCGGCCCCTGGGTCGCGGTCGCCGACAGCACACCGACGATGACGTTCTCGGCCCCCTTGAGCATGCCCTGCTGACGCCGACGGTCGAGGTCGGCCGCCAGCGCCCGGTGAAGTTTGTCGAGAGGCATGGTGGTCTCCTTGCGAGGGTTGAGCGAGGGATAGAGATGATCGAGCATCTCTTTCGTCAAGGTGGCTAGATCGTAGTCCGCCCGCCAACCCCACTCTTGGCGCGCGACACTGTCGTCCATCGACTCCGGCCAGGTGTCGGCGATCGCTTGCCGGATGGGGTCGACCTGATATTCGATCTCGAAATCCGGAAGATGGCGACGAATCTCAGCCGCCAGTTCTTCAGGGGTGAAGTTCAGGGCGGCGATGTTGAAGGCGTTGCGGTGGATGAGCTGGTCGGCTGGCGTCGCCATCAAGGTCATCACCGCCTTGATCGCATCCGGCATGTACATCATGTCGAGCCGGCTGTCGGGTCGCAAGAAACAACGGTACCGCCGGTGTTGCACCGCGGAATAGAACATCTCCACCGCATAGTCGGTGGTACCGCCTCCGGGAAGGGCACCGTGGGAGATCAGCCCAGGGAAGCGTACGCCACGGGTGTCGACACCGAACCGGTTCCAGTAGTAGTCACAAAGCAGTTCTCCCGCGACCTTGGTGACGCCGTACATCGTGGTCGGCCGCAGCAGGGTGTCCTGCGGGGTGTTCTGGCGCGGCGTGCCGGGGCCAAAGACACCGATCGAACTCGGGAAGAAGACCGCGCAACCATACTCGCGGGCAACCTCCAAGACCTGGTACAGGCCGTCCATGTTCACCTGCCAGGCCACGTGCGGCTTTTCTTCCGCCACCGCTGACAGCAGAGCCGCCAGGTGGTAGATGGCGCCGATATCGTACTTGCGCACCACATCGCGCAGGTGGTTCAAATTGGTACAGTCGACATAGGCAAAGCGATCGGCGGCGGAGCCCGCGCCGGGGGGCAAGCGAATATCCGAGGCAATGACCTGGCCTTCGCCCGATTTCTGGCGCAGCGCTTGGACCAGTTCCGAACCAATTTGACCGAGGCCACCCGTGACTAGGATTCTCTTGTTCATCCGGTGGCCAATGGTACTCAGCACGGCTGCCGAAGGAAAGCGAAAACCGCTCCCTACTCAGCTACACCTGGCTAACAGAGGGCGCTCACCAAGGCGGAATCCCCGGAGCGCTCGCTTGCCCAAATGGATGCTCAACAGCTTCATCAGCAGCCTGGTGATCGCCGGCATCTTCGGCGCCGTGCGCGGTAGTTTCAGCAGCCCTGGCTGGAAGAAGGGAATCTCCTTGGGGTTCTGCCTCGCCCTGTTCAGCGCCGTCACCCTGCTCAACTGGTCCGGCGTCATGGACCTGCCCAACAACATCTGTCTCTGGTGGGCGATCGAAGGCTTCATCATCTTCCTGATCGCGGGCGCGGCCATGGGCTGGGCCACCGGCAAGTGGGCTCCAGCGGACTGAGTCCGTGTCACTGACCCAGGTGGGCACACCCCGGCCGCCGCCGCGAGAGGGTTCCCTTTACGGAAAAGCCGCCGTGTCCGCCTGGCCGCAGATTTCGCCGCGCGGATTGAAGTAGGTCCGCGCGGCACCGGTTTCGGTGTCCGTCACCCGCAGGGTGTATTCGACATTGGAAAGGGCTCCGTAGAAAAGCCAGTAGTTGCCATTAACCGGTCTTCCATCCAGCATCTTGACAACCAGCTCGACGTTGGTGGAGTTGAAGAACCAGAAATAGCCGCTCTTGTCGGTACCGGCGATCGCGCCGCCTACACCGGTGGTGTTGCCGGTGGTATTCCTAATGCGCCAGTCGACCTCGACGGCGAAGCGGCCGTCGAGGAGGCACAGAGTCGAGCTACTCGGCAGGCAGCCGCCCACCTTGGCGCGCGGGAGGGAGGCGGGTAAGGCCACTGCCACCGGTGTCATCGGCGGCCGCGGCCCAGCCGCCAGCTTGCCGACTGCGATCGAGGTGGTGTCGCCTACGCCGCAGATTTCACCCGGCGGGTTGCGGTAACGCTTCGACTGCCCGGTCTCCAAGTCGGTCACCTCCACGCGGTACTCCACATCCGAAAGGCCACCGTAGAACGACCAATAGAAGCCGTTGATCGACGAGCCGTCGAGCACCTTGACCACCAGCTCGATGTTGCTCTCATCGAAGAACCAGAAGAAACCGCTGCGGTCTGAAAAGGGCGCCGCCCGACCCACCCCGAGAGCCCCTGTCCGCTGGTTGCGCCAGCGCACCCGCACTCGAAAGCGGCCATCGCGGAGGCAGAGATCCTCGCCGCCGGTGGTGCAGCGGCTGGGGAACGGCCCGCCGGGCTGCAGCACCCAAGGTTCAAAGCCGGTGGTGCCATCGTCGGCGGAGAGCAGCAGACGATCGCCGGCAGTGGCAAAAACGGTGGCGACCGAGGAACTGGGCCCCGGGGCGATGTCGGTCAACCGGAAGCTCCCCAGCTCTGTACCGTCGCTCGTCCACAGCTCGGAACCGGTGACGCCGTCAGAAGCGGCGAAATAGAGCGCTTCGCCGACGGTGGTAAATCCCACCGGCTCCGAAGAAGCGGGGCCCGGCGAAATATCGCGTACTAGATGGGTGCCGGCACGGCTGCCGTCGGTCACCCAGAACTCCGAACCGTGATCGGCATCGAAAGCCGAGAAGTAGACCTTGCCGCGGTGTTGGTGGAGCTGCCATGGAGAGCTACTGAGGAATCCCGGAGCGATATCCCGCAGCAGGCGGGTCCCCGCCACCGTACCGTCGCTGATCCACAGCTCGAGGCCTTGTGCTCGCCGGTAGGCCCGGAATACCAACCGATCGCCGAGAGCGGTCAGGTACCAGAAGGCGAATCTTCCACCTTCGCTCAGAGGGGCCAGGCGCACCGTTCCGATCCGTGTTCCGTCGGTTCGCCAGAGGATTGACTGGGAGCTGTTAACCTCTTCAAAGTAGAGGTAACTGCCCGCCACCGCCATTTGCCCGCCCGGAAATCTGTCGTCGTTGGGCAGATCGAAGAAAAACTCGGTCCCTTCGGGGGTACCGTCGCTCCTCAGTAGATTGTTGTCGTCGTCGAAGAAATAGAGCTTACCGGCGAAGACCGTGGGGTTGGACAATCCGCAAAAGAAGGCCCCAGCCTTCTCGCGTACCAAGGTGGTCCCCGCCGCGCTACCATCCGTGCGCCACAAGTCCGAACTTTCCACCGACTTGAGGAAGAACAACGCCTGCTCTCCCAGCCGAAAAAGGCCGCAAGTCGGGGTCTGGAAAACAAAGCCTTGGCTCACCAACCGGGTTCCCTCGGAAGTACCGTCGGTGAAATAGATCGCCGGCACCCGTTGCGGCTGTCCACTCTCCCCGAGCACCACCAGGCCGCCCGCCAACGGGACAGCGCGCTGGGCATCGAAGTCGCTACCAAAGCCGCCGACCCATCGCGACCCTTGAGGACTGCCATCGCTGATTCCCACACTGCCTCGAACACTCAAGCCACCTCCACTGGTCCTGTGCTCCTCTCCGAGGAAGGCCGTGCCGGCCGCCATCTTCCAACCGCCAACTGGGTAAGAGGATAAGGGCTCATCGTAGGGACCGAGCAGCCGATCGACGAGCCCTTCCTCAGCGAAGGTCCACAGCTCGGAACCCAGTGCCCCGGAGGTGAGCGCCAGCTTGATTCCCGTTGCCGTAGTCCGCAAAGCCGCCACCGATCCATTTCCCCTCAGATCGTCGGCCACGAGTTCAGTGCCCGCCGACGTGCCATCCGTTTTCCAAATCTGACCGAGGACGCCCACGTAGCGCAGGGAGAAGTAGAAGTCCTCTCCCAGCACTCTTGCCACGCCAGTGGTGAAGCTGTCACAGAGGCCCGGGCAGACATCGGCCAGCATTCGGGTGCCAGCGAAGGTGCCGTCGGTGATCCAGGGCTCCGAACCATGGACGCCGTCGTCGATCATGAAGAGCACCCGGTCACCGTCACTCGCCAAAATCTGAACCACCGAGGCAAAAGTCCCGCTCGGCAAGTTCTCAGCCAAACGAAAGGTCCCGGGCAGGGTTCCGTCAGAAACCCAAAGGTCTCCCGCCACCGAGAAACCGTTGGGCACAAAGACCATTCCATGCGCCGCTGTCCGACCCTTGACAAAGGTCACGTTGGCGATGATCGGCGCCGTGCCTCCCGCCGTGCCGTCGGTCAGCCAGCTACCTGAACCCGAGCCGTCGTCGGCGACGAAGAGAATGCTCTCGCCCGCCGCCAGCCCCGGTCGTGTAGAGCCGAACCCATTCATGGAGCCCACCGGTCCCGGTACGAGATCAACGATTCTGCGTGTACCGTTGGCCCTGCCGTCACTGATCCACGGCTCGCACCCGGTCGCCGTGTCGCACCCCGCGAAGAAGAGCCGGCCCGCGGCGGCGGTCATCCCCTCGATACCGTTGGAGAGGCTACTTCCGACGAGCTGAGTCAGCTGGCGAATTCCCGAGCTGTCAGCGACCCAGAGCTGCACGCCAGACTGGCCGTCGTCGGCTATTAAGAAAACACGGTCCTCCACCACCGTCAATGAATGCGGTAACACCCCGCCTGACCCCACTTCCAGGCCAGGAAGAGAGCGCAGGCTAGCGGCCGTGCCATCGGTAATCCACAGACCGGGCCAGGCCACGATGAAGAGATTCTCACCGGCCACCCGACTTTCCGCCGCGAAATCACCATTCCAGAAGGAGAAACGAGGAAAGGCCTCGGTACCCCGCGTGGTGCCGTCGGTGGACCACAGACTCACCTCACCGTTGCCGTTGGAGGCGTAGAACATAGCCTTGCCGCGCACCGTACCCAAGAACCGCGGATTGCCCGACGGACGGCCAGGAAGCAGATCGCGGAGCAACCGGGTCGACTGCGGGGTGCCACTGGTGAACCAGAGTTCCCGCCCCTCTCTGAAACCCTCCGCGGAAAAGAGAACCCCGTCGGCAAGCGCCCTGAACAAGGCGGGAGCGCGCTGATTGTCGAACTTCCCCGGCGAGAGGTCAGCTAGGAGTTCCTGCCCCACCAGCGGCGCTACGACGAGAGCCATCCACAAGCCACCAACCACTCCTGCCCACCAGCGACGCGAACGGGTCATAGTGTCTCCTTTCAAGATGCCAGCAGCCGCAGACCTCGTGACCTGCTCGTTTACCGTTTCAATATGCCGAAACAGCATACACAATTCAAAAACTACTAGCAAGACTTGTCTTGTCCGGCGCCGACCTCGAACAGGCTACAATCCCTCTCATGAGCAAGCTGCGCTACACCGGCGTCCTCCTCACGGAGTTTGTTGACTTCGCCCGTGCCCACACGGCCTACCGGGTCGTGCCGCTGCCGGTCGTTCTCGGCCTGATGGCCCTTGTGATCGCCACGTACCAGGCTTCCGCGCCGTTCATCTACGCGCTGTTCTAGCAGTGGGTGATCTTGACAGCGCCCTTTCTGGATTGAACTGAGCTTGACCCCATCAGCCCGCGGCAAATTCCCGCTTCTCGCCGGCCTCTACGTGTCGCAAGCGGTTCCGCTCGGCTTCTTCACCATCGCCATGCCAGCGATCCTGCGTTCGCACGATGTGCCGAAGAAAACCATCGGCCTCATCGCCGCGGTCGCTCTGCCTTGGCTCCTCAAGTTCCTGTGGGCACCGCTGATCGACCGCTTCGGTTCGCGGCGCTTTGGCCACCACCGTTCGTGGCTCATTCCGCTGCAAACCCTATGCGTGCTCTGCGTCGCGGCGATGAGCGGTCTCGACCCGGTGGCCCATCTCCCCGCATTGGCCGCCGTGGCCGTCGCCTTCATGTTTCTTTCCGCGACCCAGGACATCGCCACCGACGGCCTGGCGGTGCGCCTGCTCTCGCCCAGCCAGCGCGGCTGGGGCAATGGAATCCAGGTGGGCGGCTATTACCTCGGTCAAATTCTCGGCGGTGGCGCGGTGCTGGTTCT
>QIHU01000800.1 GCA_003231035.1 Acidobacteriota bacterium | reverse complement strand
TATTCGCCGCGCTTCTTCGCCTGGCACGGGTTCATCGACGACCTGTTGACCAAGCGGCAGCCCCGTTTCCTGGAGCTGGGTCCCGCCAAGGCCGATGGCACCGCGTTGCCCAGGCCCCACGTAGTCACCATCATCCGGGACTTCACTAGCAGCACGGACGCGATAGAGCCTGCGAACGTCGGCATTGACCACGCCACGGGCACAGGCACACTACGCTTCAGGGTCAACGTGCGGGCCGATCCCTTCTCCCCGGCCCGGCCCCTGCAGCTCGACCTGCGCTGCGACATCCTGCGCGAGGCCGCTGGGGCGACTCCGATCTTCTCAATCACCAGGTCCCTGGTCGTGCTCGCCGCCGGCTCGACCCCCGGCGCCAACGAGCGCGTCCAGACGACCGCTTTCGTCCGCGGCCATGGTCGACGGCGACTCTCACCCCGCCTTCCACGCCGACAACAAGCTATTTCCCTCGGCCGGGCCGAGCGCCGCGGGCTTCAAGAACAGCCTGGTGCGGCTGTCGGCCCACCTGTATTGCACGCAAGACGCCGACGGCACCACTCCAGCGGTCCCCGCCGGCACCCTGTCGAGTTCGGGTCGCAACCTCACCGGTGTGAGCACCGCCTTCAACTCGGTGCTCCAGCAGGGAGATTTGATCCGCGCGGCGGGGCAGGTGCGCGCGGTGAGCCTGATTACCTCGAACACCGCGGCGCAGACCACCCTGCCGTTCGACCCGGCCCTGCCCGCGGGCACCTCCTTGCGTCGCCTCGACGGCTTCGACTACCGCGAGTCGGTGGAGGTCCCGCTGGTGCAAGAGAAGCGGGCGCCGTCGGTGGGGATCGTCCTCGATCGCAGCACCTTCTCACAGGATCAGGTGACGGCGGCGGCGGGAAGCAACCCCACCGCGACCTTCCCCGCCTCCTTCTACGTCACCGTGCAGGACCGGACCACGCGCCCCGCGGCCATCGCCTGGCCGCCCGATACACGGCCCGAACTGTACGGAGTCATCGTGCCTCCAGTCCGCGCCGCGGGAGTGGATCCCGCTGCCACCCCGAGCATGCATCTACGGGTGGTGGGTACTTCCGCATCCTTGGCGGGCACCCTCGACGTGGCCGCCGGCACGCCGGCTCAGGAGGACTCGAGCCTCCACCCGAGCGAGGCGCAGCGCATCACCTGGCCGGTGCAGGTCACCTTTCAGGGGCCGGCGGCATTCGCCGGCATGGCTTCGGGCTCGGTCAAGGACTTGGAACTGGTGGTGACGGCGCGAGATCGCTCAGGCAACACCGTCACCACCGTCTCAGACCCTATTCAACTGCGCCTGGAGGCCAATCCGCTGATGCTCGATGGGGCAGTTTCCTGGCTGTCCACTGACACCCGAGTTTTCCAGATCGAACGAGGAACGGCGCGCTTCGGCGTGGCCCCGAGCTGGACCGATCCCAACGCATTCATCGCCGCCGTGATCGCCAACTTCCGCAGCGGCTCGGGGACGGCGGGAGGCGAGACCTTTGAGTCTTTGCCCGCGGCGCAGGCGGGGTCGGCCCTGGAGTATTCGACGACCGTGGGCAGCAACACGATCTACAACTTCGCCCTGGCGAAAGTCCGACTTCAGAGCGCCACGGGCGCGACGGGGGTGCGGGTGGGTTTCCGCCTGTTCCGCTGGGGAACGGCCAATGTCTCGTTCGATCCCTCGCTCGCCTACCGGGTCCACACCAACGGCATCCCGCTCCTCGGCCGAACCACCTCCGGCGAGTTGGCGTCGGTTCCCTTCTTCGCCGCCGTACGCGTGCCGCTATCGGCCTCGATGACCAGCCAGTCGGACACCGCCAACGTACACAATTTTCCCGCGACTCCCGCCAGTGGTACGGCGTCCTACTTCGGTGCCTACTTGGATGTGAACCAGAGCACGCCCCGTTTTCCCGCCACCTTCGTCAACGACGGCGGCTTCAACACTCTCCCTGCGGCCGACGTCTTGTCCATCCGCAACCTGCTCGTCGATCATCACCAATGCATGGTCGTCGAGATTCTCTACGGGCCTGATCCGACGCGGAGTGGAGCCACTCCCGGCAACGCGGACAACCTCGCCCAACGGAACCTGCTGATTCTGCAAACGGCGAACCCCGGAGACCTCGCGATCACCCGTACCGTGCAGCATGCGTTCGACATTCATCTGCCAGCTCAAGGCGCCACCCGGAAGCTGCCGGACGCTCCTTTCCATCCGGCGGTTGGCCACCGCCACGATGACCCCGGTGACGACGCCGCGGGCCCCGACGGTACGCCCGCGGTGCGGGCGCTCAGTGCCAGCACCGGCGATGCGGAGCGAGACGCTCGCCGAGCAGGGTTCGCCAAGGCGCTGATCGAGGCGGCCGCCGATCCCGGTCCGGTCCTCCCCCCGGTGCCCAGCCGATCGTCTCTGATAGGCCTCGCCGATCACAACAATGGCGCGGACAGCCCGCTGCGCGGGACCTTCCTCGATCTCGATCCCGATTTTGTGGACCTGTCCAAGGCCCGGATCCACACCGCCGAAGCGCGCGCCGAGAAGTGGCGCGTGGACCTGAACCGGTGGAAACCCACCGATGGCGTGGACGAACTCGGATTCTTCTGGAACGACCTGCCCCGAGACACCCGCGTGGACGTCTTCCTACCGGGCGCGGTCGTCGAGCATGTGTTCAACTTGCGCTCGCTACGCGGCGCGCCGCGAACCGTGCATATCGTCGACTCCCACACCCTGCGACTCGACGTGCATGACGGCGTGACCTGGCTGCCGGTACCGCCGTTCTTTGGTGAGCGACTCGCAGGTTTGGTGGAGATGGAGCTGCCCCGAGGGCTCAAGGCCGGGCGGCGGTTTAGGGTGGACGTAATCCAGGCACGGACCCGGCCGCGGCGCATTCTCGGAGGCTTCCAGCTCCTGGTGGCGGTGGAGAAAACGGTGGACTTGATCCCCCAAACCCAGCGCTTGGCCAAGATTTTCGCGCAACGCTTGCGGGCAACCCCGAAGGACTCGCGCTGGTACCCGATCCTCGAGCGTCGCGTCGCCCACACCCGGACCTTGATCCCCGGACTCGTGGAACTAGCGGCCGAAGAGGAGCCGGGCTGGAAGCCGCCTCAAGAGGTCCTCGGCGAGGACGACCCGCGTGGTCGCTCCCTGGACCCGAATGCCGACCCGTTCGCCACCCCCGAAGGACTTCAGATCCGCGTGGTGCTCGAGCGCATTGACATTCTCGACGACCAAGATCCGTTCCTCAAAGGCGCGGGCGAGTTTCGCTTCGCGGCCACGGTCCACACGCCCGACGAGGGCGGCCGGGTCGCCAAAGTGCGCTTCCCCAGCCGCGGTCACTACGACATCTGCGACCGTGGTGGCAGGGGCGGCATTGACCTGGAGTGCCTGATCTTCGAGGGGGCGGTGGAGGAGAAGCTAGCGATCGAGATCCGCGGCGTGGAACTCGACACCTTTGACCCGGACGACAAGCTGCCGACCTATCGCCGCATCTTCCACGGGAAGCCGGAAGACTGGCTCGGGGCTTACGGACCCACCGGCTCCTTGATCGACTCGGAAGACCTCGGTCCATGGCGGATTCACTACCGCATCGAGCGACTCTGAGAGGCCGGCGGCGCCACGGGACAAGGTGACTCGGGTCCCTCGATTCTCGCGGGATCCGTCCCGGTGGTGCTAGGAACCTGGAGCCGGGAGCGACATCGTCGTATTGGCTGCCCACCAGACGTTGGCTCCCCCCAGGTCGCACGAGAGTTCTGCCCCCTGCTGACTGTATTTGAAGGGGCCGACGAAAGTCGGGCAGGCGCAGCCCACGAAGCGTTGATCGTGTTCAGTATAGGGCTCGCCGCAACCCGCGGTCATGCAACCCGCGTAGCGCGGATAGGGCTCCTCGGAGCAATCGCTGGACTGGATCGGATAGCGCGGAGATTTCTTGAACGAGAAGGTCGAGATCAGCCCCCCTTGCGGATAGAAAGTCTGCCCTTCCCTCGTTGCGACATCGCCCAGAAAGCTACACAGCGGGGCGGCTTTGCAGGATTCGGAACCGGGCTTGGCGGCGCAACCCTCTCTTAGGCAGCGCTGGCCGCACCGGCTCAGTTTCGAGAGCGGTCGAGGTGTCTCGAGCCACTTTTTTCAAATTTCTTGATCCGAAACGCTGACCATTCGGACGCTAAGAGTAAGAACGTGCGCCGTCGGCGCTCGAAGATAGCGTTACAAGGAGACGTCTCTAATGTTCAGCAAGTTTGTTCTGTCCGTTTCTTGCCTTGCCCTGCTCTCAATCGTTGCTGGGACCGCCGCTGGCGCTCAGGATCTCCCCTGGGAATATGAGCAGACTTCAGCCTACATTGAAGAGTTTGGTACTCCCTATTGGGCGATTGCGCAGGAGATGATCTTCGTCCGTGTAGACTCCGACCCAGAGTTGCTCGACGCTGACGGGATCGCTCCAGATTGGTATTCCGGCACCGCCGTCGTGATCGACGAAGACGGCTCAATGACTTCCATGCCCATGGTGGCTGCCTATGACGCGCACCAGATTCTTGTCGGACTTTCCTTGTTGGCGGACGGCGACGATACTGTGATTGCACTCGAGGGTTCCGTCTGTAACAAGCCCGTGGTGTATTGCGATACGACCTGCAAAAATCGGGTTAAGGAGACCAAGACCGTCAAGAGTCCAAAAGTCTGCAAGCCGACGATGAACCCGAAGAGCACGTGCAAGAACCGGAAGAAGAAGGTCTGCACCTACCGCGACTATTCTGATGATGCCTGCAAGTATGGAATTCTCAACACCAGCTACGCGATCAAGAAGCCGATTTGCAACTGAACTCGGCTTCGTCTCGGCCCTCGCCGCCTCGGTCGCGGAGGCGGTGAGGGCTTGGACGAATGAAGGGGATCCTTGGTCAGCCGAGGGAGTGGGGCTTGCATCGTTAGGGGCGGCGCACTGGGTGACTCGCTGTCAAGGCGAAGTTACGGTTTGTTGGCGCTGCGACGTTCGAGTGCATAGCCGAGGGTGATCGATACGAAGAACTTGTTGTCGTAGATGACCTCGTCGTTGAGCAAGGGACTCTCGGCCGGCAGGAGGTCGTCTGCACTCACCTTCGGGAAGCGTTGAACGGGCGTGTAGGCGATTCCGGCAGTCAGGGTCATCACGGCTGAACTCTGCTTGCCCAGCAGGCGCAGGGAGGGGCCGAAGAAGTAGGAAAGGGGGCGGTGGCACTGGTGCCCGGGTGCTTCCAGGTGAGATCGGTCCGGTTGCTGGAGGCGGCCTGCGCCGAAAGGTCGGTAGGTGGCGCGGGGTGGGTGGTCGCAGGGTTTGCCGGTTGGACCCAGGCGGACTCCTGGCTGTCCTTGGTAGACCGGCAGCAAGAAGTGCCGGCCGAGTCGCAAACGACTGATTTTAAATGGCTTGCGATTCGGGTGGCACTTCTCGAGCAGTTGTTCCGCTTCCCGTTAAGCGGTATGCTCCTGTTCAGGACATGATTCGCACCTTTCGTTGTCGTCACACGGAGGCGCTGTTCCATGATAGGCGGGTGCGGCGGTTTCGTGCCTTCGAGCGTGTGGCGCGGCGCAAGCTCCTTCTGCTGCACCGCGCCGTGTCGCTCGTCGATTTGCGCGTTCCGCCGGGCAACCGGCTGGAGGCGTTGCGTGGCGACCGGAAGGGGCAGCACAGCATCCGCATCAACGGCCAGTGGCGGTTGTGTTTCGTCTGGACCCACGGAGATGCTCGCCAGGTGGAGATCGTGGACTATCACTGAGCCGCAACGGAGGTCCCATGGCTGAAGATTTACTGGATCCTATTCATCCCGGAGAGATCCTGGCCGAAGAGTTCATGGCGCCGCTCCATCTCTCTCGAAACGCACTGTCGAAGGCTCTGGCCGTGCCGGTGACGCGGGTGGCGGAGATCGTCCGGGGTCGGCGCGGAATCACGGCCGATACCGCGCTGCGGCTAGCCCGCTATTTTGGCACCAGTCCTGATCTTTGGATGGGACTTCAGACCGAGTACGACCTGCGGGTCGCTCGGCGGCAGGTAGGCGAGGAGATCTTGCGGCGGGTGCCCGATGCGGCGTCCGGCGCTCTCGCATCGTGAACTTCGCCAGCTCTGGTCAGACGCCTCCCCACCCATCTCGGCCAAACTGAACGAAGTGCCTGGCAGTGCGTCACGAAAGGAGGATTGCAATGGACTGAGTTAGTTCTATGACCTCCTGGGTCTCGAAGGCCAGCGGGTGCGAGTCC
>QIHU01000556.1 GCA_003231035.1 Acidobacteriota bacterium | reverse complement strand
TTGCGCCGCGCGGAAGGTCTGAGGGCAGACGATGTGCGGCAAGATCTCCACCAACCGCCGTGCCAGCTCGGTCATTCTCGCCGCCTCTTGCGGAGTGATGGCGTAGAGCAGGTCGTAGACCCGCAGCGCCGCGATCTCGAAGCGACGCACCCGCCGCCGTTCAGCGCCAAGAAAACGCTCGTAGCCACTCTTGGCCGACCACGGCAACCGGCGCAAGCGGTCGACCGCCAACGACATGGTTTCTTGCTCGGCAAGAGACAAGATCGGCCGTGGCGAGAGATCGGTGAGCATCGGCGCAAAATGCGACCGCTCGACATGCACCAAGTCGAGGCCGTCGGCCGCCAACCGCGCCAGCTCCGCTTCCAGCGCCGGGTTGCGGTTGCGCCGCACATAGTAGGGGGTCGAGCCCGCCATCCAGGCTAGCTGCCGTAGGCGCGCCGGCCGAGGCAGGGCGAAGAGTTTCTGTTCGACTCCCAACTCGGCGAGCTCCGCCACCGCTTCCCGGTCCACCTCGGCATCGCCCGATGAGTGGGCCAACACGGTCAACTGGTGACGCGCGGCGAAATGGCGAACCATCGCCATCACCCGGGTCACCCCACCCACCGCCCGGCTGTAGACCGGATAGGGATGGACCACGGCCAACTTCACGAGGTCCCACCTTGCGCCGATCGCCGGAGACGTTTCGGCATCGCGGCCACCAGCCGGTGCCTCTCGGCGGGGCTGAGCACGCCTGAAGCGGCGACGAGAAAGCCGACCGAGGCGGCCCCAATGGCGGCCAATCGCCAGGTCGCGGGTGCGCTCAGTGCCAGACCCAGAGGCACCACCACGGCCAGCACCGCAAGGAGCCCGCGACCGGTGAATCTCAAGGCAGCGATACGACGATGAAAGATCGTCGCCGTGCCTAGAGTCATCAACAGCGACGAAGCCAACATCGCCAGCGGCGCGCCGGTCAGCCCGAAATGAGCGATTGAGACACGGTTGAAGAGTAGGTGCGCCGCCACCACCGCCACCACCAAGCCAAGGACCGCGACCTGCAACTTCGCCGCCTGCAAGCCCTGTCCGAACACACCGTTGAGCGCATGGAGCGGCAAGGTCGCGGCAAGCAAGCTTAGCGCCGGCGCGGCGGCGGCGAACTCGGCGCCGAAAACCTTCAGCAACGAACCGCCGAAAAGAATCAACCCCAAAGCGACCGGAACCATCGCCAAGGGCAGCAACTTCGCCGTCATCAGGGTGGCCTTGGCATACCCTTGGGTCGAGTCGCGAAAGGCTGAAGACAAGCGTGGGTACACCGCCGACATGGCGCTCGAAGGCAGGAGCAGGGCCAGCGAAAAGAAAGCCAAACAGGCCCCATACAAACCGGTCTCGGCCGCGCCACGAAGGGGCTCCATCATCAAGACATCGAGGCGAAAATAGACCATCGACAAGGTCATCACCGCGGCGAAGGGCACTACCTGACGGAAGAACTCGACACTCTGGCGCCAACCGAGCGCCGTGGCGATCACTCCCATCTTTCGCATCTGTGCCGCGCCGAGGGCACAGGCAGCGCACCGGGCCAGCGCAATCGCCGCGCACAAGCTCACGATGCCACCCCCTAGGAAGAAGGCGGCAAAGGCCAGCGCGACCTTCAAGCCGTTCTCCGCGAAGACCACCCAGGTCCAACGATGATGCGCGTGCGCCGCCACGAAAACGCCTTCTTGAATGGCCATCCACGCGGAGGGCAAGAGGGTCGTGGCGAGGAGCAGGGCCGGCGGCAACCGGTCGATCGGCAGCAGGAAGTAGGCGTAGGCGACGAAGCCGGCGGTGGCTAGAGCGGCGCTGAGCAAGCTCAGCTTGCGCGACTTGCCCAAGATCGCGGCACGATCCCCGGGATGGGCCGCCAGATCGCGAGCCAGCAACAGCGGCAGCCCGGCTCCCGCCAGCGTCTGGGTGATGAGCAATAGAGCGACCAGTTGAACGTACACACCAAAGGTCTCGACACCGAGTATCCGCCCGATGCCCACGTTGATCGCTATGCCGAACACCGGCACCGCGAGCCGCGCCGCCAGCATGGCAATCCCGTTGGAGACTAGTGAGGCCACAGATTCAATCTCCCAAGCGTCAGCGTGGATTCCAAGAGAGTCGACGAGCCGGCCGTCAGTTGCCGCGCAAACTAACCGTGTCGCCGTACAGATAGCTAACTCCCAGGTTCAACGCCACGGGGATCAACTCGCGGATGTACTGGGCGACGAACTGATCCACCTTGGCGATCTTCGTCTTGGGTACGAAGACGATATCGTCGGGGTGGAGTTTCATGTCGCCGCCGAGCCCGCTTCCATCGAGATCGCTGGCCAGATCCACGGTCATGAAGAGGGGTTCGGAGGTTCCTTGATCGCGCAGCACCACCACGTTGCGTACTTTGGCTGTGCGCAGAAAACCACCGGCCTGCACCACCGCTTGCAACAAAGTCAGCTCTTGCGCCGAGTGGATCACCCCCGCCGCGCGCACCTCGCCGCCGACAAAGACCTTGATCCCGGTGATTTCCTTGACGATCACCGCCACTTCGGGGTGACGCAGCGAGGAAGCGTAGCGCTCGGCCAGCTCCGCCTGGAGGCTCGCGGCGGAGCGCCCCTCGGCCACGATCTCACCCACCAAGGCGAGCGAGATCTTGCCGTCGGGCCGGATCGGTAGCCGCTCGTTGAGTTCCGAGTTGTAGAAAAACTTGACCTCTAGGACATCGCCGCGACGCAGGAGATACTCGCTGGGCTCTGGCGCCACCGGTAACGAGGCCACCGCCTCCAGCGATGGAGCCATGGCCGCGGTCTGAGCGGGAGGGGTCGCCGCCACGCAACCTATCCACCACGGCAGCACGGTACACAGCGCCGCCGCCGCCCACAGTCGTCTCATCGCAGAAGCACCTCGGCGTGGCCGCTGGAGGCCGCCTTGGATCGCAGCGGCTTTTCGACCTTCAACACCTTGAAGGTCTGCAAGAGGATCTTGAAATCTAGCCACAGCGACTGCTCCTTTACGTAGCGGATGTCATTGGCGATCCAATCGTGAAACGCAATACTGTCTCGTCCATAGACCTGCCACAGGCCGGTAATCCCTGGTTTGACCCGCAAGCGCAAGTCGCGCCAGGCGGGAGCAAACTCCATCTCTTCCATGATCAGCGGTCGGGGACCGACCAAGCTCATCTCTCCCTTGAGCACATTGAACAACTGCGGCAACTCGTCGAGACTGGTACGGCGCAGCCAGCGCCCGATACGCGTTACGCGAGGATCCCGGCGCATCTTGAACATCGGCCCATCGATGTCCTTGCGTTCGAGCAACTCGTGGTGCGCCGCCTCGGCATTGGCCACCATGGAGCGAAATTTGTGCATCGCGAACTTACGCCCGTCTTTGCCGCAGCGCCGCTGCGAGTAGAGGATCGGCCCCGCGGAGTCGCGTCGGATAGCCACCGCGATGATGGCGAAAATCGGCGCTAAGAAGAGGAGAAGAGTCGTCGCGGCAACCACGTCCACCACCCGCTTCGTAGCATGAAAAGCCCGCTCTTGAGCTAGCCGAATCAGTGGCGCTAGCCCGCCGCAAAAGGTGTACTCAAAGCCGGGATCGTTCTCGGTGGTGATCAAGGTCAAGCGGCCGCGCAAGCGCTTCAAATCAACCACAATATTGCGCAGCAAGGGACGCTGGCGGCAAGCGACGCAATCGGTGTCGACAAAACTCTCCTCGATCGTCCCCCCCGCCTCGATGCGGGCTCCCGGCGAGAGGATCGAATCGCGCACGGTGGCACCGGACCCGATCTGGCAACGGGCTCCCAGGCTCACCGGGCCGGTGATCCGAGCTCCTTCGCCAATCACACAACCCGCCCCGAGGATCACCGGGCCCTCGATCTTCGCGCTGGGGGAAATCTCGACCCCTTCGCCCACCACCATCCCGGTGCCGTCACCGCACTCGGCCTCAACCCGCTCGGCGACGACTTGACGGTTGAGATCGAAATAGGACCGGAAGCGATCCAGCTTGCGCACCCGGTGGTTGAGCCGCGCTCCGTTGACAGCCAAACCGGCTTCGCGCAGACGGGGCAGGAGTTGCTCCTTGATGTCCAGATAGCCGCGCCGCGGAATGTACTCGAGGACCTCCGGTTCGAAGAGGTAGAGGCCCACTGAATTTAACGGTTTGCGCTTCTTGCCGAGGTAATCCTCGATCAAATAGACGCCGCTGGTCGACTGTGAACGTGCCCCCGAATAGTGGTAGGTGAGAATCTGTTCAACGCGACCCTCGGAGTCGAGACGGATCCGTTCGAGGAGCGACCCTTGCCCCCCCGCCTGGTGCAGTGCCACCGTAGCCGCCGCAGGTCGTTGTTGGTGGGCAGCGAGCAACTCCGCCAGCTCATCCCCTTCCAGAAAGAGATGGCTAGCCACTACCAGGAATGGTTCCGAGTTCAGAAAACCCCGCAAATCTCCCAATACCCCCGCGGTGCCACGCGGATCCTCTTCGGCGAAGAACTGAACATCGATCCCGCCCTCCACCCGCGAGGCTACCTCGCGAATGAGGTCCGAAAGAGGCTGCTGATGGCTAGCCGAGGCGACAGCGACCTGCTTGACCCCGACACTCTGGAGCACCGCGAGCTGATACTCGAGCAGCGGCTTACCAGCCAATTCGAAGGCCAGCTTCGGGCGGTAGTTGGCCAGAGACATTCCCGCGCTACCCACACTCCCAGCCAACACCACGGCCCTCGTAGGTGGACTGAACGTGCGACCTCCCCGTTGCCCCTGTGGAGCTTCTCTTCCAATGCTCACCTTCTATCTCCCTTCGGCCGAAATCCCAACCCGACCGGAATCGCCTGGCTCCTTATTCGTCCCCGGCGACGGGGCAGTATAGACACGTATTTCGGGTTCGGTCAACCGGCTCTTCTCTCTATAGTGACGTAGGAAAAAAAACATTTCACTCCCCGCACCCCCCAGCCTAACTCCATTGATTTCAAGGGGTTGTGAAGACCACTGCAACATAATAAACAATGAAATTCTGCTCTACCAGATCGCATCTTTGCTTCACCCGCACTGCCCTTAGCTATAAACGCAACATCAAATAGCACCCTGGCGCCCTTCGGGTTACGGCCGGGCCTCTAGCTCCCAACTGCCTACTGTCCCGTGCAGACCAACAGGTCGTCAATTCGACTGATCGATCGACCGCCGGTTGGGTCTGCCTGTACAGTGTGAACTTAAGCCTTGAGACCCTACTCCCTCCCAACCTCGACCCATGGGGGCCCATGTCGATGAAAACCCGCTCAGCCATTTTCCTTTCCGTGCTCGTCACCTTCAGCCAAGGCTGCACTGATTCGCCCCCCCTGGACACCCACTCTGGCGGCGAGAAATCGGCGGCGTTACACAGCCTGTTCGACGAAGCTTGGCAGCAGAACCTCGAAGAGAACCCGCTCTTCGCCACCGCCGTCGGCGTCCACACCTGGAATGATCGCCTGCCCTCTCAAACGGCGGCCGATCGCGAACGGCGCAACGCCTTTAGACTCGACCTCTTGGAGCGGCTCGACAAGATCGATCCTGACGAGTTGCCCCCTACCGATCGGGTGAGCCGCGCCTTGTTCGAGCGTCAGCTGCGCGACGCGGTCGACGCCTACCAGCTAAAGCACTACCTCTTCCCCTTCACCGCCGACAGTGGTTTCCACACCGGCTTTGCGCGGTTGGCCAACGACATGCCCTTCGCCACCGCCAAGGACTACGAGAACTACATCCAGCGCATGGAGGGTTGGCCCGACTACGTGGGCCAATACATCGCCATCCTGCAAGAGGCGATCGAGGGCGGCATGACCCAGCCGCGCGCCACCCTCGAAGGCATCGA
>QIHU01000689.1 GCA_003231035.1 Acidobacteriota bacterium | reverse complement strand
CGATTCGGAGGGACGGTTTGAGCAGATCCTTCAACGATATGACAGCACCCGCGGATGGGCAGGAAATTCAATGGGAAGACGGCGCGGTGGCAGTGCCGGATCGACCGATTATTCCTTTTATCGAAGGGGACGGAATTGGCCCAGACATTTGGCGAGTTACCAAGGTGGTTCTCGAAGCGGCGGTCACCAAGAGTTACGGGGGTAGCCGCTCCATCGCCTGGTTCGAGATCTTCGCTGGTGAGAAAGCGAAAAAGAAGACCGACGAGTGGCTGCCCAGTGACACGATCGAGGCGATTCGCCACTATCGCTGCGCCATCAAGGGACCGTTGACCACTCCTGTTGGCGGCGGCTTCCGCAGCCTGAATGTCTCTTTGCGCCAGATTCTAGACCTTTACGCCTGCGTGCGGCCGGTGCGCTACTACGACGGCGTACCCTCGCCGGTGCGCCATCCCGAGAAGGTCGACATGGTTCTCTTCCGCGAGAACACCGAGGATGTCTATTCGGGCATTGAGTGGGAATCCGGCTCGCCGGAAGCGGCCAAGGTGATCGACTTCCTGCGTTCGGAGATGGGCGCCAAGGTGCGTGGTGACAGCGGCATCGGGGTCAAGCCGATCTCGCCGACGGGCTCCAAGCGGTTGGTCAAGAAGGCGATCGAGTACGCCTTGGCCGAGGAGCGCGAGAGCGTCACCTTGGTGCACAAGGGCAACATCATGAAGTTCACCGAGGGTGGATTCAGGGATTGGGGCTACGAGCTGGCCGCCGAGGAGTACGGCGAGCGCACCATCACCGAGGCGGCGCTGTGGAAGGACCATGACGGCAAGCTGCCGGAGGGCCGCTTGTTGATCAAGGATCGCATCGCCGACGCCATGTTCCAGCAGGTCTTGCTGCGCCCGACTGAGTACGAAGTGATCGCCACCACCAACCTCAACGGCGACTACATTTCCGACGCGCTGGCGGCCCAAGTAGGCGGCCTGGGGATGGCTCCGGGGAGCAACGAAGGCGACGGGCTGGCCCTCTTTGAAGCCACCCACGGCACGGCGCCCAAGTACACCAACATGGACAAGGTCAATCCCGGTTCGCTGATCCTCTCCGGGGTGATGATGTTGCGCTGGCTCGGCTGGGGCGAGGCGGCGGCGGCGGTAGAGGTGGCCCTCGCCGAGACCATTCGCCAGAAGCGGGTGACCTACGATCTCGAACGGCAGATGGAGGGGGCGACCCTGCTCAAGACGTCGGAGTACGGCCAAGCCATCATTGGTAATCTTTGATCGGCGCGTCCCGTTCGCGCCTTCTGGCCAGCGATTAGCAGGCCCGCCATGCGCAACCCCTTGTTGACGACACCGTACTGAAGAGCTGGAGCAAGATCTGAGCAGGAAACCGGAAAGGTAGTCACCCGATGAAGAAGATCCACGTCCTCTACTGGGCCTTGGCGGGGCTGGCGGGGGCCCTAGTGCTGGCCTGGGCCTTCCCTCGTGCTTACCCGACCCTGCCGGAGGACTGGTCGGTCGATCGCGAAGAGGCGATCGCCCTCGCCGACGAGAGAGTCCGAGTGTTCGGTGAGCCGGTGGACGACTATGTCGACATCCAGCTCACCGGCTTTCCGGTGCTCGAACACCGCTACTGGCTGAGTGACCAGGAGACCCGCGAGCGCTTTCTGGATGGCTGGCTGGCGGAGAGCCTGATTAGTTGGCAGATCCGCTTCTTCGAAGAGGGCGCCGGCTCTCAAGAATGGACCTATCGGGCTCGTGTCTCGCCGCGTGGAGAGGTGACTCGCTTGCAACTGCGGGTGGAGGATGACGAGGAGGGCGGGGTCATTGAGCAGGAGGTGGCCCGTCAGCAAGCGGACGCCTTCCTGGTCGCTCAGGGATTTGATCTGTCCCGCTTCGGCGCTCCCGAGATGCGTAGCCAACAGCTTGAGAAACGCACCGATCTGAGCTTGCGCTACCTGGACAAAGAGAAACTGTTCGGTGACCAGGTTCCCTACGGCGTGGAGGTGGACTTCGCCGGCGAGCAGTTGGCCGGCTTCAAAGTTTTTCTCGACGATCCCGAGGAGGATGCCTTTGAGAAGGGCCTCGGCAGCTTCGTGTTGGCGCAGCAGATCTGGTTGTTCGCGGTTCTACTCTTGGTCCCGATTGTCGCTATCTTCTTCGTCCGGCGGTACCACGAGGGCGAGATCGGGGTGCGCCGTAGCCTACGCCTGATGGCGGTGGTGGTGAGCGCGGCGATTCTCTTCATCATCATGGCCGGCAAGGTCATGAGTGTCGGGTGGAGCATGGGTCCTGTCTCGCGTTCACTGACCACCGTCGTCTCCAGTTTCCAGATCATGATGTTTTTCTTTCTCCCCGTGGCGCTGATGGCCTTCCTCTGTTGGGGAGTTGGCGAAGCGATCACTCGCCAGCGCTTCCCTCACCGCTTGGCGGCTTTCGATGCGCTGATCAAGCGCGACTTCAACAACTCGACGCTGCCCCAAGACTCCCTTCGTGGCCTCTCGGCTGGACTGTTGCTCGCTGCTCTTACGGTGGTCTCAACGTTTCTCATGCAGCGGGTTGGTGCCTGGGTACCGACGATCTTTTTCTTTGGCCCTTGGTGGGAAGGCACCAAGTGGTTCGGCCTGTCGTTGCTCTTGTTTGTTCTGATCTATCGGTTCTATACCGAACTTTTTGGCCGTCTTGTGTTGACCACGGCGCTAACTTCCAAGTTCGGTCAGACGATCGGCGCTCTACTGGCTGCCGCGATTGGCAGCATTCTCTTTTTTCCAGGGGTCTTGCCCTTGCCGGTCAGTTGGGGGCTACCGGTTTGGTTCCTCGTTGCGCTGGCGCAGACCGTCCTCTTCCTGCGCTACGGCTTGCTGACCGCATTGCAGGCGGCGATGACGACCTCGGTGGTGGTGCAGATCATCCCCTTCCTGCGGGCCGGTGATCCGTGGATGCAGTTTCAGGCGATGATCCCGCTGGTGGCCCTCGCCACCCCGTTCCTGCTCAGTGCCCGTCACCTACTCTCCGACAAGAAGTTTTTCTACCGCTGGGACGACGTGCCGCCTCACGTACGCCGGATCGCCGAGCGCGAGCGCCAGCGGGTGGAACTGGAAACGGCACGGCAGATCCAAAGCTCGATCCTGCCCGATCTGCCTCCGCAGCTCAACGGCGTCGAGCTAGCCCACGCCTATCAGCCCGCCAGCGAGGTGGGCGGCGACTTCTACGACGTTCTGGCGCTCGAAGACGGTCGCTTAGCCGTAGCCATCGGCGACGTCGCCGGCCACGGCGTCTCGAGCGGCCTGGTGATGTCGATGGCCAAGGCGGCGCTCGCCGTACAAGTCACCATCAACCCTGACGTCGCCACCGTCTTCACCACCCTCAACCGAGTGATCTATCAAAGCGCCCGCAAACGGCTGCTGGCTACCCTCTGCTACGGCGTCCTCGATCCGATCCGCCGCGAGATGCGCTACGCCAGCGCCGGCCATCTCTATCCCTACGTGGTCACCGCCGAGCGCAAGGTGCACCCGCTCGAATACATCGCCTACCCGTTGGGAGTGCGCGACGAAATGCCGGTCGATGCTCGCCTGGCCAAGCTGAACGAGGGAGATACTCTCTTCCTTCACAGCGACGGCCTGGTCGAGGCGCGAGGCGAAGGAGACGACGAGATGTTCGGCTTCGACCGCTTGGAAGAGAGCCTGCGCCGCCATGCCCACCTCGGCGTCAAGCGACTCAGAGACGCCGTCTTGGGTGACGTAGACACCTTCACCAAGAGCGCGCCGCAAGAGGACGATCTCACGGTGCTAGTCTTGCGCATTCCTTAGTCCGTGGCTTCCAATCCCAAGCCGGCAAATCTAGGCACCTTCTACGGCGTTTTCACGCCGTCGATCCTGACCATTCTTGGGGTCGTGCTCTTCCTGCGTACAGGTTGGGTGGTGGGCAATGTCGGTCTGCTGCCGGCGCTGGCCATCGTGGCGCTGGCCCACGCCATCACCTTGAGCACCGGCCTCTCGGTCTCCGCCATCGCGACCAATATGAAGGTCGGAGCGGGTGGCGCCTACTACATGATCTCGCGCTCGCTCGGGCTCGAGATCGGCGGCGCCATCGGCATTCCGCTCTTCCTGGCTCAGACCTTCTCGGTAACCCTCTACGCCTTCGGTCTGGCGGAGAGCCTGCGTCTCTTCTGGCCAGACTTGCCGATGCGGCCGGTGGCGGCGGTGACGGTGATCGTGGTGACCCTTCTAGCCAGTCGCAGCACCGAGTTGGCGCTCAAGCTCCAGTTCCCGATCATGGTGGCGATCGGCCTGGCCTTGACCTCGCTAGTGGTGGGTGTGGCGCGGCAAGGGCCAAGGCAACTTCCCCTCTTTGAGGGCACCCCAGACGGCGCCGGTTTCTGGGTGGTCTTCGCCGTCTTCTTTCCCGCCGTCACCGGCCTGATGGCGGGAATCAGCCTTTCCGGTGACCTCAAGGACCCCAAACGGAGCATCACAGTCGGGACGCTGTCGGCGATCGGCGTCGGCTTTGTCGTCTACCTGATTATTCCCATCGTCCTAGTAGCGGGCGCCGATGCCGAGACGCTGGTCAACGACAACTTGGTCTGGTTCAAAGTGGCGGCCGTTCCCTGGTTGGTCTTCCCGGGGCTCTTCGGGGCGATCTTCTCCTCCGCGGTAGGGAGCATCCTGGGTGCTCCTCGAACTTTGGAAGCTCTGGCGGACGACCGAGTCATTCCGGCCCTGCCGAAACGGCTGTTTGGTCGCGATATCGGCAATAGCGTCTCCCTGATGATCTCGGCGGGAGTGGCGCTGGCGGCGGTCGGCTTGGGCAACCTCAACGCGGTGGCTCCGGTGCTCACCATGTTCTTCCTCACCACCTACGCGGTGGCCAACCTGGTGGCCGGTATCGAGAAACTGAGCGGTGACCCCTCTTACCGGCCGACCTTACACGTCCACTGGCTGGTCTCGCTGGCCGGCGCCTTTGGCTGTCTGTGGGTGATGGCCTTGATCAACCCCGTGGCGGCAGTGGCGGCGGTGGTGATCGAAGTGATGGTCTACGTGGTCCTTCGGCGCCGGTCGCTCTCCGCTTCGTGGGGCGATCTGCGCTACGGCGCCTCGATGTCGCTGATCCGCGTCGCCCTCTTACGGATGCAGCAGCTGCCGGTCGATGCGCGCAACTGGCGACCCAACATTCTCGTCTTTACCGGCGATCCCGCCAAGCGACTCGAACTGTTGCATTTTGCCTCGTGGCTGAATCAGAAGCGGGGCATCCTGACCGTCTCGCGCCTCTTGGTCGGCGATCTCGAAGAGCTGGCGCCCCAGATCGAAGAAGAGACGCGGCGCACCGCCGAGGTGCTCGACGAGGAGGGGATCGTCGCCTTCGCCGAGACCGAGATCGTCTCTAGCTTTGAGAACGGCGTGCTCAGCGTCTGCCAGGCCAACGGAATTGGCGGGTTGTCGTCGAATACGGTGATGCTCGGCTGGAGTGCCAAGCCGGAGGGGGTGATCGCGCGACTGCGCATCGCTCGCCGCGCGGCGCTGTTGGGCAAATCGACCATCCTCTGCCGCATCGCCTCGCGCCGCTGGGCCGGCAAGTTGCGGCGCATCGATGTCTGGTGGGGCGGTCTGGCCAACAATGGCGACATGCTGCTGCTCTTCGCCCACCTGGTGTCGCTCAATGAGGAGTGGTCTGGGGCGCGGATCGCGGTCAAGTCGATCGCTTCCAACGCCATGACGCTCGAACAGACGGAACGTAACCTGCGCCAGCTGATCGAGCGCATTCGCATCGACGCCGACGCGGTGGTCCTGCCAAGGCCGGAAGGGGCGACCATCCACGAGGTCATTCACCGTGAGTCCCAGGGAGCGGACGTGGTCTTCCTAGGGCTGCAAGAGGT
>QIHU01000120.1 GCA_003231035.1 Acidobacteriota bacterium | reverse complement strand
TCATCGTCATCACTCACAACAAGATCACCATGGAAATCGCCAACACCCTCTACGGCGTCACCATGCAAGAGAGCGGCGTCTCGCAGCTGGTCTCGGTGGAGATGGACGACGTGCAGCCCAAGGCACGCGCCACCGCCTAACCAGCTTGCGCACTCCGCTCAACATCGGTAGCCGCCCCTCTCCGAGCCGCAAGGCGGTGAGCCGACGGCCTTGATATCAAACAGTCCAGCCGGGACAGTTTGCTCAAATTGCAGAATATCATTGCATTCGACGACAGAGTATGCCATGGTACTGCTATAATGTTTCGCACACTCCCCCTCTTAACTCTGTCCGTCCTCCTTTCTGGCCCAGTACCCGCGGGATCCGTCGCCGAGAACTCAGACCAGCAGGCAACGATCGGACTTTCAGCCGACTTGGGTGCGCAGGCAAGCAGGGCTACTGCTTACTTTGCTCTCGTCGCTGAGAACAGCGCATGGGACGAGCCGCTCTACGAGGAGTTGGCACCCAGTAGCAAGACCGTCGAGTGGGCAGTTCCTCCTGGCCGCTACCGCTTCATCGTGGGTGTTCCCGGATATCGAGTGGTCTACGGCAGCGAGGTCCGTGCGGCTAGTGGTCAATCATCGGGGAAGCGACCGCTACTCGCTCGACTAGCTCCCCTAGAGGGCCGCGTCCAAACGCAGGATGGCCAACCTATAGCCGGAGCCAAGGTCGGTCATCCGCCAGCCTTCATCACCGATTTCGCTGGCCGGCTCAGCGCCATGGGGCGAGATCACCTGGCAGGAAACTTCGCTACGCTCAGCAACACCGAAGGCCACTTTGCTCTGCCCGCCCTCCCCGGTTTCCGCCATCTGATCCTAGTCGAGGCAGAGGGCTTCTCACCGGGTTTCCTAGTGGACATCGCCTTTGACCCGCCCAGCTCCGTCGGCCCTTGGGAGGTCTCACTCGGCCCTGGAGCAACCTTGGAGTTGACCCTAAGCGGCGGCCCCACGGCGCCGGTTGGCCGGATCTGGCTCTATCCGGCGGGGCCGCACCCACTACGTGCAACCGGTATTCCCCCCCCTGGCGCACTCTGGCAAAAGCGCTCAAGCTCCAAGACTCTTCGCTGGCCGGCACTTCCTCCTGGCGAGTACGAAATCTGGCTGCGCGATGCTCACGGGATCGGTTCCTTACCGCAACGCCTCGGCCAGGCCAGCCTCAAAACCGGCGAGAGCGCGAGGCTCAAGGCAGTCTTGCCGACCGCGCCCAAAGCGACAGTAGCGCCCTCGGAGACCCATGGGGATACCGAGCCAGCCGATGCGCCACTGCGCATTCTCGCCAGAGAGCTGCGCGGCCGAACGAAGGATGGCGAAACCCTGCAACGCTGGCGCGAAGGGGAATGGAGCCCTCTCACAACCCGACGCAAGGCGGTCAGCGGCGGGTCGCTCTTCAGTCTGGCAGCGGCCTGTCGCCCGGGAGATCGATTCTTGTTCACCAGCTCCAAATCACTGGGAATAACAGCACCGGTGATGAGCTGCGCCACCGATCTTGCACTGGACCTCTGGCCACGATCCGACTTGACTGGCGCGCTGCGGCTGCCCCGAGGCCAGATCACCTCAGCCTGGAGCCTGCTGCGTTTCCGCCCTTGCGACCCTGGGACCGAGGCAGAGCTTTTCGAGCTTCCAGTGGACTTGAGTCGCGCGGGTGGCTTCGCAACCACCGCGCCAAGCGGTTGTTTTGACCTCTCCGCCCACGTCGACGACTGGGCGCCGGCTCGATGGACCAAAGTGCTCTTGCGGAGCGGAGAAACTCGCAACCTAGACCCACGAACAGTGGCTCCGGGGGGCGCTCTGCTCGCCCGCGTGGTCAGTGCCCAGACAGGTCAACCCCAAGCCGGGGTTCGAGTTGGATTGCTGAGCGTCGGCGAATTGAGCGCCGCGGCGGCAGCTGCCGCCGCCAGCAAACGTTTCCATCCACTCGCCACCGCGGTCACCGACAACAAGGGCTGGTTCCGGCTCAGCGGCCTCGCTCCCGGAGACTATCTGCTGAGCCTCGACGACGGTCGCCGCTGGCCCCACTTCTCCGCGGCAATCGGAATTCGCTCCGGCGACGAGTATTTCCAGCCCGAACTGCAACTCCCCCGACCGCTCCAGATTCAGATTGAGATCGTGGGTGACGAGAGTTTCTTCGCCGAAGTTGAGGAACTGACTGTCAACGCAGGCCGAGGAGAGGAGTCGCTGCGCTCTTTGAGTTTGTCAGCAAGCGTGGACGAAACGAGAACGGCGCTCTTTTCCGATGTCCCCCCGGGCCAGTGGCGGTTTACGGTGGCGGCGCGCCTCCACAGCGGCGTGATGCAGCCGGTTCTCAACTCCTCCCAAGAGGTCGTGGCTGGGCAAGACGCCTTCCTTCGCCTAGAAGTGGAAGGTGGCCTCTTCCACGGCGTTGTAACGCGCCACGGCGAGCCAGAAGAGGGAGTGCTCCGGCTCTCCACCTTGCCAGCCGGAGTCCAGGGGCAACGGGTCTCAACCCGCACGAACGACCAGGGCCAGTTTCAGGTATTCCTCCAGCGAGGCGGGAACTACAAAGCCACCTTCAGCTCCCTAGGTTCACGCGGCGAACGGACCTTGATCCCGAAGGTCCTCTTCGAAGATCCCAACACGGAGGTGGAGATCGAGCTACCCACAGGGCGCATCGCCGGCCGAGTGGTTGGCCCGCAAGGCCGGGGGGTGGCCGGCGCCACGGTCCGAGCCAGCGCCTTGGGCGAACCGGAAGAGGTAGGAGGATTACAGATCTTGAACCAGGGCACGCGGAGCGAAGAAGGCGGGTCCTTTGTCATCTCCGGCCTGCCACCCACTACCTGGAGCATTACCGCCAGGGCAGAAGAACTGCAAAGCGACCCGCTCGCCGTCGAGCTACTGCGTGACGAGCAGATCGAAGGGCTTCTCGTCGAACTTCGCGAAGAAGAGTGGGTCGAAATCACCGTGGTCAACGACCAGGGACTGCCAGTGAGTGACGTCAACGTGAGCTACTCATTTCCACTGCGCCACTTCGGCGAGGAACCCGTGGGCGGTAGCGGGCGTAGCAACTCGAGCGGTACCGTTCGAATCGACGCACGGGGTCGCGCGGGTCAAACAGCCTACTTCCTCTTGATCACCTCGACCGGAAGCGTCAGCTGCCTCCGCAACCGGCTCGAACCAGCAACGACCTTAGTCGCCACGGAGCAGACCGGGCGGGTTCACGTTGGCCATGAGTTACCGGCGGACGCAGCCCTAGAGCTGTCGAGCCTAGCCCTGGTCAGCGAAAGCGGCTGCGCCTTGATCCTCAGAAAGGTGAGCCAGCTAGACCGGCAGCGCGGTAGACGAACGATCCCACGCTTAGCCGCGGGAAACTGGCGCCTGGTGCGCTGGCGAAGCCTCCAGGACTACTTCCTTCTCCTCTCAAGCCAGAGCACCCTGCTACCCACCGAGGCTCAGTGGAAGCTCGAACCGGGCGGGGAGGTCGAAGTCATGGTCTATACATCAACGTTTGGAAAGGAGTGACTGATGAACAAGAGAACAACTCTCTTAAGCTTACTGGCCTTGACCCTCTTCGCGGTACTGCTCATCCCCATTGAGGAGTCCAGCGCGACTAGCTTCTGCGATGATTGTTATCAGGGCACCAGCATTTTTGGGGGCGGAGCCTTCGCCGAAGAGAAGAGCGACGCCCGGTGCTGCTTCACCGGCGAAGATTGCTACTACATCCCAGAGGACTGGTGGATTGCGACCTGGAGCAAGCAATATTGCAGCATCGAGTCACTACAAGGCGGAGGTTACAAGTGCGGCAGCGGTGTACCCAGTTGCTCAACCGGCGGCGGCGGGCTCGGCGGCGGGTTCGGAGGCGGTGGCGGTAGCAGCTGCACGATCTCCATGGCCGGCTATTGCCCCGTCAATTGTGCAACGTGCATCCGGGTTCCTTTCCTCAAGTAGGGTAGCGGAGTGAACCCCCTTCCCTTTCTGCTCCTCCTCCAGCTTTGGATAGCCGGAGGAGGAGCACCGCGAGGCGAACAACCGCCCTCGCCGCGGATTGCGGGGTCCATCTGCGTACGGGAGGAACTCCTCTTCGAGCTACCGGACCCCAGTGTCGATCCTCCCTCGAGGAGCCATCCGCCTTTCCTCTTGCAAGACCCTAAGGGGGTCTACTGGGCCCTACTCATCGAACGTGTCCCGGCCAGCCGGCAGAGGCAGATGAAAGAAAGATCGCCGCTGAGCGCCCGTAGCATTCGCGGAGACATTCGCTCCGCCCGCGCGCTGCCCTCTCTCAAGAGCGCCCAAAGCCACGAGATCGAACTACTCGGCGACTTGGAGGCTTGCATTCACAGCGCGGAGCCGACTTGGGTCGGCGATCAACTCGCCGCCGGCTGGACATGCCGGTCGCCACGAATCGCTGGCTCCGACCTGAACTCCGATCTTCGCTCTTTCATCACCCAAACCTCTGTCGGTCAGAGAACCTCAACCAGCTTGCTGTGTGACCGCGAAGAACCTAGCTGCACGCTGCACGCTCTGGTCGCAACCTCGGCTGGAAAGCTATGGGCCATCGGGTCAAACCATGAAAACCAACTCTGGGCCGAATTCCTATCCTCCTCGGCGGAACTCACAGAAGCCAAAAAGAGAGAAGAGAGCAGGGAGACTCAAAAGGAACCGACGAATCGACGCTTCTCCCTAGGCCAAACTGTCCCATCGACCGTGATGTACGACCAGATGAAAGCAGTGGCTATCGATGACCAAGTACTCGTCGCACATTGGGTACCCGACAGCCAAGGCAAGACGACGATTCAACTGCATCGAGTCTCCACAAAGGGCCCAGTCGGCGAACCCATCCCCGTGTCCTACGAAGGCCGAGCCGACCCAAGGTGGATCGACCTAGCGGTCAACGCAAGTGACCGGGCAGCCGTCGCCTGGATAAGGCTGCACAACCTCACTGGTGAAGCGCCAGAAGCGCGGCTACGGGTCATCTCCCTCACCAACCCCGAAGCCTCCGCCGACGAAATCCGCCTCTTTGGTGACCAAGTCGACCCTCCGAAAGTCCATGCCATCTACCTCACCGCGCTGGGTAATTCCTTTCTCGTCGGCTGGATCGACCAAGAAACGCGGAAGACAGCGCGTCTTTGGATCCAACTCCTCGACCCGCAACGCGGCCTGGTTGGCGAGCCCTGGCTCATCAGCGACGAGATTCAACCGGGCGCCAACGGAAGCTACCGCTCTCCCCGCTCCCAATCCCTCTGGCTCTTCAACGGCGAAGTTCTATGGCGTACCTGGAGTCGAACCAAGAATGGAGTCAACGAGATTCGCCGTTGCACCCTCGACATTGAATCTCTACGCACACACGAGGCGCAAAGCGACACCCCGGCCCCCAAGACGCGAAGCGGCGAGGACTCAGTGACCAGTAACGGACAGCGGTACCGAGAGCCGAGCAAAGCGAGGCGCGAGGACGACAAAACACTCCACCAAAGAGTCCGTCTCTCCCGCGCAGTGGCCTAAGGCTGCGAGCACGAATCCTCGGAGGGCACGGATCGGCTCTCTTCACAAAGCGGAGGTGATTGTCTGAACCCGAAGGGTGAGTTGCGCCGGAGCGTGAAGAGAGCCGACACGGAGTGCACACATCGAGCCCGCAGCCGCCCGGTCACCGCGCGGGAGAGACGGACTCGACCCCCTAGCGGGCAGCGTCCATGGATCCGGCCTTTCTACGTGACGAGGCTGAACGAGGCCTCACCCGTTCCGGGAACAGCAGCAAGATCGGCCGAAGGCCCCGACCGCCCCTACCCCACTTCAGCCTTCCTCTTCCTACGCCCAGCCAGCCAGGCGGCGGCGACTCCCAGGAGGTAGAGCAGAATCGCCGGCAGGGCGAAGATGCACATGTTCAAGGGGTCCGGGGTCGGG
>QIHU01000221.1 GCA_003231035.1 Acidobacteriota bacterium | reverse complement strand
ACCACCATCGGATTCCACGGGAGGCCGGTGGATGAGGCTACGGGACTGATGTACTTCAGGAATCGGTGGCTTGACCCCGAACTAGGCCGGTTTGTGACCCCTGACCCGCTTGGCTTCGTCGACGGCCCCTCGATGTACATCTTCGCTGGATACGATCCAGTGAACATGAGCGATCCACTGGGCCTGGCCTGCCCAGGGTGCAATAACCCTGATCTATTCAAGATGTCAAAACCGCCGACGGCGAGACAGGAAGCTGTCGCCAGAGAAGCGGGCGCCATGCTTGTGGAATTCACTCCAGCGGGGATGGTTACCGATGCTGCCGCGTTCTTCCGTGGTCGGGACTACCTGCGGGATGATGAGGAGTTTGGTGGAGTAGACCGGTTCCTGACTGGACTCGGGATGTTACCTCTCGTGCCCGGGTCAAAGTTGCGGCAAGGCAAGCGGCTGCTGGTTAGTGGTGTTCAGAACAGCTACGGGATGGCGAAGCGAGGCTTCAAGGCTGTTGGGGACAAGCTGGGTGATGTGGTCAAGCGCACCAGGAAGCGGCTTGGGCGAGCAGCGGATGTGCCAAGGAAGAGGGCTCTTCTCTCGGCTGATGAGTTTGCCAATCTTCCCCGTAGTGGCACGATTGACCCGTCCCGCATTCGCTTTAGCCAGAACAGCATCAACTCGAATTTCCAAAGGGGTGTAGGACCAGTCAATGATCTTATCGCTGGGCTTAGGCGTGGCAGTATCAATCCTTCGGGCATACCGCCGATCAGAATAGTTGCGAAGGATGGGAAGATCTTTACCCTCGACAATCGCCGCCTCTTTGCCTTTCAGGAGGCAGGGGTCGACATTCCGTTTACTCGCCTTAATCAGATCCCGAGTAACGAACTTCGGAAGTTCACATCGACCAACGATGGCCTTTCCATCGCCGTGCGGATTCCCAATGGTTAGCCATAGTAAGGAGTATCCTGTGGACATTGATGAGGTCGCCAACCAGGTTCAGAGCAGAGCAGATTTCGAGGACTTCCTTCGGCTGCTTATGGTTGATCTACATCGGCACGGGCAAAAGTGGGCCAACACGTCACTTGCGGAGTACTTGGGCGGCTTTCAGGGTTTTACTCAGGATATGGACGGTTACTACAAGAATCGCGGCGAAGACGTCGATTTGAGTCAACCGAGTTGGCGAGTGCTTGCCGATCTCCTCTTAGCAGCGAGAGTCTACGAGTAGGTGGTAACCCACCAGCACCAAACAACCACTTCTATCTCGTAGCTCCTGCGGGGGGCAACTAGCCAGCCTGCGTCACTCCGTCTCTAGCTCTGGTGAGCGAGCAGAGGCAAGCCCCCTCTACGGCTCTTGGCCGCGTCGTAGAGGGGGCTTTTGCGTGTACGACGCATATTCTGTGGGCTCATAACCCCGAAGTGCGGCGCCGTGGCGCCATGGGGGCGTCGGGGTGCCGCCAGGGAAAGGAGCAGACGATGCGTCGTTTTTCTTCTCGTTTCGTGGCGGTGGTGGTGTTGGCGGTGAGCTTGTCGGTGGTCCCCGTGGGGGTCGCCTCGGCTTCGCCGTGGGCGGGTTTTGGCTTGAATGGTGGATTTTTCGCCAAGGTTGAGCTGCTGGTGGTTCGGGTACTGGCTCGGTTTGAGGGTGGCGGGGAGCAGCCGGGCCGGGGCCAGGCGGTGTTGGATGAAGGTGCGATGGCCGACCCGGATAGCTAGCACTGGCCTTGCCTCGGAACTGGTGGCGGTGCCCTCTGTGCCGTCGCCAGTTTCGGGGTTCGGGGGAGTTGTAGTAAAGTTAGGCTTAAGCCGACGAAATAGCACTGAGAGCAGCCAAGAGCAGGAGAAGAGTTTTGCACGAAGAGCACGTTGATCCGGTGGAGTTCGCAAGGGGTTGCTGCGAGTACGGCAACCTATTCGGCCAGAAAGCCTTCGAGGCTCACTTGCACCAGGTCGGCCAGTGCCCTGGTTGTGTCGAAGAGCTTCTGACATTTTTCGAGTTGGAGAGCTTCGGGGAACTGGCGATGCTCGAAGAGCCGGGCCGCGAGCTGACGCGGCGAGCACAGTACCGGGAGATGGATTCGCTGTTGCAGGCGTTTGCGAGGCTGCCCAACGAGGAGAAATTCGAGAGGGTTTGCAACGACGGCCGTTTTCACACGGCGACGATGGCCAAGGCGTTCCTGCGCAACTGTCGCTCGCGCTGGGGTAGTGAGCCGCGCGAAGCGATGTTTGATGCTTGTCTTGCCTTGGTCGCGGCCATTCGGGTCCGCCCGACGGACGAGGATGCACCTCTCGGCGGAAGGGCAGCGATGAAAGCGCTGGCCTATGCGCACCAGGGCAATGTCTGGAGGCTTCTCTTTGACTTGCCGGCGGCGGAGAAGGCTCTTGGCCAAGCGCAGGCGGAACTCGCGGATGAGCTGTGCGATCAGCGGGTCACGGCACAAGTGCTGCGCTACCAGAGCGGCCTACTGCGCGCGCAGCGGCGGTTCAGTTGGGCGATGGCGGCGATCGACAAGGCGATTCGGGTTTACGGCAAGGTGAGCGACCGACAAGGCGAGGGCGAGGCGCTTTTGGTTAGTGCAAGATTGCGTGCTGCTGCCGGGCAATCAGAAGATGCCCTCCTCGAGCTGGAGCGAGCGGAGCCACTACTCGAGAGGGTTGAGAATCAGCGAATCGGATTTGTGTACTCCAACCTAGAAGTAGGAATTCTTGGCCACCTGGGTCGCTACTCAGAAGCCGCCGAGTTACTGCCTGAGGCAATGGCTCTAGCGGAAGAGACGGGCAACCCGAACGATCCTCTCCGCATCCGCTGGTGCGAAGCGCGAGTCACCGCCGGCCTTGGCGACTTACACGAAGCCGAAACTTTGTACGAGACGGTCCGGTCCGGCTTCCTGGAACTCGACGCCGCCTTCGATGTCGCTCTCGTTTCGCTGGAAATCGCTCAGCTCTACGTCGAGCAAGAGCGACACGAGGAAGTGCAGCACCTGGCCTGCGAAATGATTCCGATCTTCCAGTCCCGCGAGATCCACCGCGAGACGCTGGCGGCGGTCAAGCTGTTTGCCGATGCGGTGCGCGTTGAAGAAGAAGAGCAGGCCGAAACCATCGGCAAGCTCTCGGCCTACCTGTCCAACGCTCGTCACGATCCGGCGTATCGTTTCTCGCTGTAGCGGCTGGTCGGCCTACTGCCCCAGTAGGGCTAGGCGCTTGGCTTGGCTCTTGAGAAGCAAGCCCTCAAGGACATTGCGCACGACGTGTTTCTCGTCGGCTTCGAGCAGAGAAACGGCCTCGAACTGAAGCCTCAGCTCTTCATCGGGTCCGCGCTCGTCCTGATCGAAGAGAAGCAGATCTGCGCTGACCCGTAGAGTCACGGCGAGCTTTCTTAGTACGTCGAGTGTGGGCTGTGAGGTGCCGGCCTCATAGCGTCGTAGCTGGGTGACGTGGACGCCGACACTGTCGGCGAGGGCCTGCTGGGTGAGGCTTTGGGCCTTGCGCAGGGTGGCGAGGCGGTTGGGGAAATCCATGGTCGTCAGCCTTTCGATATCTCGCGTCATCGTACCTCCCTGATTTTGAACTCGTTCTTGACTCTCGACCAAATAGATCATATCGTCTCTATCTAGAAGTCACAATAATCTCCTTGACAGCTCCAGCCAAACGGAGGTCTCCATGCTCAAACACCACCCAGCCGCTCCCCCTCTCCCTTCCCCCTCTCCCCCGGTGGAGCCTTGAGCCGTGGCCCGGGTACCGGAGGCGGAGCTAGCGCGGATCAAGTCGGAAGTCTCGGTGCAGCGATTGGCGGAGGCTCGGGGTGTGAAGCTTCGCCGTCATGGGAAGGATCTGCTGGGGCTGTGCCCGTTCCACGACGACAAAGAGCCGTCCTTGGTGATCAGCCCGAAGACGAACCTTTGGCACTGCTTGGGAGCGTGTCAAGCGGGCGGTTCGGTGATCGATTGGGTGATGCGGGATCAAGGGGTTTCGTTTCGCCATGCGATGGAACTTTTGCGCGAGGATGCGGCGGTACTGAGTGAGCCGGGGCCGTCGCCGTCGCCGAAGCACTCGCAAGCGCGGAAGCTGGCGTCGCCGGTGGAAGTCGGTGAAGAAAACGCGGCGGTCTTGGCCCAGGTGGTGGGCTACTACCAGGAGGCTTTGAAGGAGAGCCCGGAGGCTTTGGGGTATCTGGAGGGCCGGGGCTTGGTCCACCCGGAGCTGGTGGACCGGTTTCGGTTGGGTTTCGCCAACCGGACCTTGGGCTATCGCCTGCCGGCTAAGCACGCGAAACTGGGCCAACAGATCCGTGGACGGCTGCAAGAGATTGGGATCTTGCGCCAGAGCGGCCATGAGCATTTCAACGGGTCGGTAGTGATTCCGATTTTCGATGCCGAGGGCCAGGTGGTCGAGATCTACGGGCGCAAGGTGACCCGGAAGCTGCGCAAAGGCACGCCGATGCATCTGTATTTGCCGGGGCCTCATCGTGGTGTCTTCAACTTGGAAGCCTTGGCTGCTTCGCCCGAGGTGATCTTGTGCGAGTCGCTGATCGACGCTCTGACCTTTTGGTGCGCTGGGTTTCGGGCGGTAACCTCGGCGTTTGGGATCGAGGGTTTCACCGACGAAATGGAGCAGGCGTTTCTAGGCCACGGGATCGAGCGCGTGCTGATCGCCTACGACCGGGACGAGGCGGGCGACAAGGCAGCTGTGAAGCTGGCCGAGCGGCTGGGTGTCCACGGGATCGGCTCCTGGCGGGTGCGGTTCCCGCGCAAGATGGACGCCAACGAGTACGCGCTGGCGGTCAAGCCGCCTGAGAAGAGTTTGGACCTGGTGCTGCGGCAAGCCGAGTGGATGGGGGAGGGGGAAGAGCCGGAGCGGGGTGCTGTGGCGGTCGAGGTGGTCGAGCCGGCGACTAAAGAAGAGAAGGGCCTTCTTCCTTTAGCCGCTGGGCGGGTGGGGGAAGAGGTGGCGCCACCGGCTCCGTTACTCCAAGGCACGGCCCTGCCGGCTCCGGCGCCGGCCGAGGTGCCGATGGAGCGCCGCGAGCAGGAGGTGGTCTTGGCGATGGGTGACCGCCGGTATCGGGTGCGTGGGATGGAGCGCAACCATTCTTACGATGTCCTCAAGGTGAATCTCTTGGCCTCACGGGGCGAGGGTTTCCACGTGGACACGCTGGACCTCTACTCAGCTCGGCAAAGGTCGGCCTTTCAAAAGGCGGCTTCGCGGGAGCTGGGGATGGAAGAGGCGGCTCTCAAGACGGAACTGGGCAAGGTGCTCCTGAAGCTCGAAGAGCTGCAAGACGAGCAGATCCAGGCGGCGCTGAATCCAGAAACCGAGGTCAAGGTGGAGCTATCGACAGCGGAGCGGGAAGCGGCTTTGGAGCTGCTGAGCTCGCCCGACTTGCTCGCCCGACTGCTGGCCGACTTTGCTTTGTGCGGCGTGGTCGGCGAGGAGACGAACAAGCTACTCGGGTACCTGGCGGCGACCTCGCGGCTGCTGGCGCGGCCACTGGCGGTGGTGGTGCAATCGTCCTCTTCGGCCGGTAAGTCGTCGCTGATGGACGCGGTACTGGGGATGTTTCCCGAAGAAGAGCGGGTGCAGTACTCGGCGATGACGGGTCAGAGTTTGTTTTACATGGGCGAGGAGAATTTGAAACACAAGATCCTGGCCATCGTCGAAGAAGAGGGCGCGGAGCGCGCCAGCTACGCCCTGAAGCTCTTGCAGAGTGAGGGCGAGCTGACCATTGCCTCGACGGGTAAGGACCCGGCGACCGGCCGGCTGGTCACGCACGAGTACCGGGTCGAGGGGCCGGTGATGATCTTTCTATCGACGTGGACGAGGAGTTGTTGAATCGGTGTCTGGTCTTGAGTGTCGATGAGGCCAGGGAGCAGACGCGGGCGATTCATCGCCTCCAGCGCGAGCGCCGCACGCTGGATGGTCTGGTGGCGCGCACCGGTCGCGATGCGGTGGTGGCGTTGCACCGCAACGCGCAGCGCTTGCTGCGGCCGCTGGCGGTGGTCAACCCTTACGCTCCCGAGCTGACGTTTTCGGACGCGCAGATCAGGACACGGCGGGATCACGAGAAGTACCTGACGCTGATCGACACGATTGCTTTGCTTCACCAGCACCAGCGAGAGGTGAAGCGGGCCGCGGTGGCGGGCCGCGAGATCGAGTACATCGAGGTCACGCTCGCCGACATTGCGACGGCCAACCGCTTGGCCCACGAGGTACTGGGTCGCTCGCTGGATGAGCTGCCGGCACAGACTCGGGTGCTGCTGGGCAAGCTCGATCGCCAAGTTAGCGCGGCATGCGGCCGACTGGAAATGGAGCGCGGTCATTTCCGCTTTAGCCGCCGGGAGGTACGCGAGACGACGGGCTGGGGCGACACGCAACTACGCCTCCACCTGGCGCGGCTGGTGGAGCTGGAGTACCTGCTGGTCCACCAGGGCGGCAGGGGCCAGAGCTACGTCTACGAGCTGCTGCTGGCCCCAGGCGACGACGGCCAGCGGCCGCTCTTGCCGGGTTTGATCGACGTCGAACGGTTAGAAAGTGGGGGTACGACGGAAACAACGCGGGGTAAACCGGCCACCTCGCGGGGCAAGAGGGGCGAGAACGCGCCCCCATCGCGCCCCCAAAACGGGGGGGTCGCGGGGGGGGCGCGGGGTGGGGTAAGTGTAGGCAAGGAAAGGGCTTCACTAGCAAATGGAGTCAAACCCGGGAAAAACGCACATCTGGCAGATCAACAAACGGCGCGGTCGTACAGGGAGGAACGTCGTAGTGGTGCATTGATTCAGGAGGCTTCCTGATGCCGCGCTGGCCGGAACGGGCGGTGCTAGGCGATCCCGACGACGCGCGCAGTTTTGAGGTGCTGATCGCTCGCCATTTGGAGTGGCGCGACGTGCACGGCTACTCCCAGAGTGCCCGCGGAGGTCACGAGTCGTCCCTACGTCTCTTCGGGATCTGGTGCGGGGAGCGCGGTGTCGATCAGCCGGTGAATGTCACGCGGGGGATGGTGGAGCGCTACCAGCGTTACCTGTTCCACTATCGCCGGCCGGACGGCCGGCCGCTGGCGGTCAGAAGTCAGGCCTCTCGCATGATCTCACTGATGACCTTCTTCAAGTGGATGGCCAAGCAGCGCTACATGCTCTACAACCCGGCCTCGGAGATTGAGCTACCAAAGACGCCGATGCGGCTTCCAATCGAGGGGTTCACTCTGGCTGAGCTAGAGCAGGTCCTGGCCTACCCGAATGTCGGGACGGATCTGGGGCTGCGCAACCGAGCCATTCTGGAGCTGTTAGTTTCGACGGGGATTCGCCGAACGGAGGTCGTGAACCTCGATCTGTATGACCTCAGTACCGAGCATGGGACGGTGGCGGTACGTTTGGGCAAGGGCGGCAAGGATCGGGTGGTGCCCGTGGGTGAACGAGCGATGGCGTGGACTGAGCGCTATTTGAAGGACGTGCGCCCACGGCTAGCGCTGCACGCGGATGAATGGGCACTGTTTCTCAGTAACCATGGTGAGCGGCTCAAGAGCAGCACGCTGGGCGTGCGGGTGAAACGAATCATCGGTGCTTCCGGGGTGCGCAAGCGAGTGGGCGCGTGTCACCTGTTTCGCCACACCATGGCCACGATGATGCTCGAGGGCGGGGCCGACATCCGTTTCATCCAGGAGATGCTGGGCCACGCGCAGCTAGAGACGACCCAGCTCTACACGCGAGTTTCGGTCGAGAAGCTCAAGCAGGTGCATACAGCCTCGCATCCGATGGCTGGACTGCACGGGGCGAAGAGCCAGAAGCAGAGCTCTGAGAAGGACATGGAGGCTGAGGAGCTACGGGCGGTGCTGGAGGCTGAGATCGCTGAGGAGATCGCCGAGGACGAGGACAGCCCTCTGCCCGAAGACTAAGCGGTCCGGGGTCTACGTGCTCGCGCTCCAGCCGGCTAGCGCCGGCTTCCGCAGCTCCGCGCGCAGCCTCCGGGATGTGTTGGTTTGAGTCACCCCCGCCCGCCCCGGCCCGGCCGCGTGTCTCTCAGCGTCCGCGCACGCTGGCCACCGGCCCACGGCGGGGCTAACGGGTAGGGCAAAGGTCCGTGGCTCCGGGTGCTCCCCCCAAGCGGCGCCGGGGGGCGGTGTCCCTACGGGCACGGGCGAGCCGCTACGGGCAAGGCTCGCGCCGGCCCCCGCCGTCACGCTCCTTGCACTCTTCGCTGTCCGATAAGCCGGCTTATCCGACCTCGCCCTCACCACCCCCCGGCTTGGGCCTGCGGCCTTTCCATAACGCTGTTATGGAAACTTGGGGCGAGCGGTCGAGGTGACGGGGCCAACGCGGCTTCGGGAACGGCCCCGCCGTGGGCCTCCTCGGCGAGCTCGCCCGGCGGGTGCCCTCCCACCGCCGGGCCTCCCGTCCGCCCCCTCGAAGGGGGCTCCCCCGGACCTCCCGACGGTGGCGGGTCTTGCACGGCTGCGCGCGGGGCCGCTAGCGCGTCCCCGTGCTCGGCTCCAGCCCCGCCCCCTCCACCCGCCCGCCCCGCCGGAATCCCCCCCGGCCACCAGCTACGCTCGTGGCCTGCACCACCCACCCTGCAACGCAGCTTGGCCCGGCGGCTGCGCCGCCTTTCCAAACTGCGCGCGGCTGTGCTTTTCAGCTGGTCAGGTGTGGCTAGGGTGGTGCCAAACTCACCGGTCCTTCTTCCTTTAGCCGCTCCGCCGGTCGTCGCAACGGATACAATGCTGCGGTATGTCGCTAGCAGCTAAAAAAAGAACCTGGGTGGTGGTGGTGCTCCTGGCCATCGTCACTGTCGCCGGCATCGCGCTTCCGGCCGAAGGGTCGATTCCGCGCGACGTGGACGATCAGCGCTTGCTCCTGGCCCTCGCCGCCGAGCAACGGCCGGTGGGCACCTCGGCCACCGCCTACCGCCTTCTGGGCCATCCTCGCGCCGCTTCCGGCTACGGACTTCTGCCGCGCGCGCCCTCGCGCGTCGGCCGCGACCTACGCGGAAACACGCGTCAGGACCTCCAGTTTTGTAGCTGGGAGGTAACGTTAAGAAACCAAAGGGGTTTGTGCCGAACTCGCGGTAGGTGTACTGCTACTACGATCGGCTTCCATGGAAGGCCGGTGGATGAGGCTACGGGGTGGGGCTACTTCAGGAACCGGTGGCTGGATCCAGAGATAGGTCGGCTGGTGACCGTCGATCCGATGCTGTACGCGGATTCGCCAAGCCTGTATCAGTTTGCCGGGAATGACCCGGTGAACATGG
>QIHU01000688.1 GCA_003231035.1 Acidobacteriota bacterium | reverse complement strand
AAGGAGCGAGCGCACCCGGCGCTCGGCCCGCGGCACTCTCGACTGGCACCTGGGCGCATCGAAAGGCTGGTTGCTGAGCCTCGAACTCGCGACCAGCGAAACCAAGGAGGCGATCACCCGCACGCAGACCACCGACGATCGGCTCCTGGCGAGGGTGACCTACTCACCGCAATGGACTTGGGGCGGCCACTGAGCGCGCACGGAGAACGACTCACTCGGGAGAAAATGACCATGACCCTACGCACGGCCTGGACTTTGCTATTGACGCTGGCCCTTTCAGCGGCCACGCCCTCCGCGGGTCTGGCCATCGTCAAACCCGACCCGACCGCGGACCACAGAGAGACCAGCGAGCGAGATCGGCTCTCAAGGTGTCCGAGTTGGAGGCGAAGTTGAGAGGGTGCAACGAACGGCTCTTAGCCGAGGAGGATCTAGGTCGCCGTCTCAGCGCCCGGGTTCAAGCCATGGAGGCGAGCCGGTTCTGGAAGATGCGCAAAGCGTGGTTCAAGCTCAAGAAACGGCTCGGCCTGGCCTCCTCCCAAAGGCCGCCAGGACCTCCAGTGCCGGAGCTGGACTCCTAGTCCTCTCGGTGAGGAGTGGCTGGCCAAGCCGCAAATTTCGCACCGATGAGAAAGGCGAGCTGCGCCTTGGTGAGAACCTGGTAACTACCAAGATCTAACCTGTCCACCACTACGGGTCAACTCCACTCCTTGGACCCACTCCAGCTCACCAGCCCGTGGAGCGAACGTCATGGCATTGATACCTAGATGCCATTCCCGACCTACGCCACCGCCCGTTCGCCGGCGCAAGGTCGAGTGGTTAGGGGCCGGAGGGTCGCGTTTCGGTATAGGAACTCTTCGTAGATCACCCGCATCACCCGCCGCCAGGAGCGCGGGTTTGGCTCGCGGTAGGCGGCGAGTTCGCGCTCTTGGGTACCGAGTACGTCCACTTCCAGCCGCTCCCCGAACGTCCGTTCGATGGCTTGAGCGAACCAGCTGGCGACGATTGCGTGGCCGGTGTCGGTGGGGTGAACCAGGTCGAGACCGGTGAGCATTGAGGCGGGGATGCGTTCGCCTTGGACCTCCTCGTAACCGCGCCCGATGGCACCCGCGTAGCATTCGTCGAGGTCCACGAACAGCCCGCCAACCTTTTCCACTGTGGCGCGCAAGGATCGGTTGAAGCGCTGGACGGCGACTGACAGCTCGTTCTTCTCGGCCAATGAGATCCGGTCGCAGGGCTCTTTCGCCTGGCGATCGGATTTGAAGGCGACATGCCAGTCGCCTCGCCGGCTTGGCCGAAGAAGGGGCAGACGTGTGGGACAGACGGAACCGCCTACGATCAACCGCGGAGCCGGCCAGCCAGCTTCGCGGTAGCCGTCGAGCAAGCGGGGAAGAAGCCGCTCGTACTGTCGGGTCAGTCGCCGCTCGATCACCGCGCTGCGACGTTTCGCGGAGAGTAGCGTGCCGACCCAGTCGACACCACCCAGCCAAACCACCAGCGACCCCGCCGGGCCAGCCGCCAAGGCGCGCTCGACCAATGTGGCGGGCACCAACTCATGCGGGTTTAAGAAACAGCGGGTCATCAGACGCAGGTGGATCGGTAGAACGGGCGTTTGCTCGTGGTACCTCATGGCCGCGCGAACGCCGAAGCCCGGCACGGCAAACAGTTTGGAGCTGTGTGGGCTGGACTCGACAGTGAGTTCTAGCTGACGCCGTGCCAGAAGGGTCATCGCCTGTTCCAGCCGATGCTCTCCAGGGGCCAAACGGATCACCGTGGAGAAGTCGGTGAAGTTCCAGCGCAAGCTTGGCACTTCGGTCGCTTGGCCCACCGCGGCGGTGAGGTGACGAAAGAAGGAACGTTCTGGACGGATGTCGTATCCCTGTAGGCCACACATCAGGCTGTCGCCCACTCCGTGCATTGGAAGTAGCATCGTGAGGTCTCCTGGAAAAGTGGAACGAGAGAAAGATCGGTCCGTCCCCACGGGTGGTGAACGGACCGGGTGAGGGCCTCGGCTACGGTTAGCGCTTGTCGATAGTCTGAGCCTGCCTAGCGTCCCAGATCATCGGGCTCGGTCCCGTTTCAGTCAAGAATCCAGCGACGTCAATATCCAGGATTCCGCCATCGAAGGTACCAGTGAGGTGAAGGTCGCGCTCCAAACCGTCCACCACGTCGTTGTAGATGAGCGTCTGCAGGAAGCCGGTCACCTCGCCGGTGTCCTGGTCGATGGAGAGGTAGTTGGCGTCGCCATCCTTGAGTTTGACCGTCGTCTGGCCGAATTTGAAGCCGGCCGCGGAGAAGTCTTCATAGGTAGCGTTGTAGCTGACGATCTCGGCGTATAGGCGGCCGCTCGAGGTCTCGGAAACGTCGAGGACTATCGCCAACTCGGAAACGTTCGGGCCAGGGAAGGTCATGCCGTCGAAGGTCAGATCGTTCCGGCTGGTGAGCAGGTTCTTGGTGCCGATGGTCTGCATGCCTAGCGAAGCTACCTGCACCGCGTCGATGATCCACTTGCCGCTCTTGTCTTTCTTCAAACATTTGATGGTCTTGGTGCCGCACAATTTGCCGTTCACGTAGACATTGACCTCAATCGTCGAGCCGGCCGCGCCGCAAACGGCGGTAACGTCATGCTTGCCATCGTTTCCGGTGGTGCCGCTGATCGAGGTGCCGAGCCGAACTTCAGCACCTGCAATAGGTTGGTTCTGCCCGTCGCGTACGGTGATGGTGAAGTCCACCGCGGTTCCCGCTTCGGCTCTGGAGGGGACTCCGAGGATCGTGCAAGGCGGCGTGGGAGTTGGTGCCGGAGGCTGCGGCGTAGGCGGCTGGGCTGCGGCGGCGATAGTGAGCAGAGCGGCCATGCCGAGACAGGCCAATAGCGTAAGGCCGGGCGTGCGAAAAGTTCGAAGCATTACAGATTTCTCCTCTGTGACTGGACGCAGCTCCCCGTCAAGGCACTAGAGCCTTCTCCTGCGAGCTGGTCCTGAAGGTTTGGACTCGGGCCGACAACTCGTGTCGCCCTCAAACAGAGAAGCGGGAGATGTGCTGGCAGGCAATAGTGAAAAGGGAAATTTCTGCTGGCGAGGGCGAAGGAGGGCTGCCGACCGCGCAGGGTCTAGCAACTGGTTGGCCAGTTTCTGGTTCGCCGCGCGCACGGCGCTCTCGCTCGAATTCCAGCCGACTTGCGACTCGGGTGGCACCTCGTCAGTTGGCACCTCGTCAGTTAGCTTCAATTAGGCTCTTCCCAGAATCAATCCCTGATCGAGGGTTGGCTCCAGCCGCTGCGAGGTACTACAATCCTTGCATAGCCACCAAGATGGCTATCTGATTGCCGATAGAGGAGGGAAGTCATGTCGCAGTACTCCATCGCCGAAGCGAAGAACGGCCTGCCCAGGCTCGTTCGGGAGGCGGAAGCAGGCCATGACATTCAACTCACCCGCCGAGGCAAGCCGGTCGCGGTGGTTATCTCTACAAGTAGGTACGAGAACTTGACGACGAATTGGTCGAGCTTCTCGGAGTCCTATCAACGATTTCGGCAGGAGCACGATCTGGCCGGGCTCGATCTCGATCCCGCGGAGATCTTCGATGGCGTCCGCGACCCATCGCCCGGACGGGATTTCGCTTGGTGACACATCGGTACCTTCTCGACACCAACATCATCTCCGAACCCCTTCGACCTGAGCCCAACACCGAGGTGCTCCGGCAGCTCCGTGAGAACGAGGACGTGATCGCTCTGGCAGCTCCCGTCTGGCACGAACTCGTCCACGGAGCCCAACTCCTGGAGCAGTCGAAGAAACGACGAACGATCGAGCACTACCTCGCCAACGTCGTTCGTTCCAGCTTTCCGATTCTGCCCTACGACGAGCTGGCGGCGGACTGGCACGCGAGCGAACGAGCCCGACTGACCAAGGCCGGTTTGACGCCGACCTTCGTGGACGGCCAGATTGCAGCGATCACAAGAACAAATGATCTGATTCTGATCACTGCCAACCGGAGAGATTTCGAACGCTTCTCGGATCTCGCCATGGAAGATTGGAGCGCAACACCTACCGCGCCAAGTGCCACCCGACTTGCAAACGTCTGAATCCAAAAGACTTGCAAATCGGGTGGCACCTCGTCAGCTAAGCGATAGGTGGGTCAATTTCCGAGCGATGCGTCCAGCGAATAAGATCGGTATGCTTTCAGCTAGCTGGTTCCCGCTGAACGACAGCCACCACTCATAACCCAAGGCTAGAACGCGATATGGCAACTGCTCCCGAGACTCTCGGTTCGGGCTCTTCTTCGTCCGGCCCTTCAGGCGGCACTCGCTTGGAAGGGAACCGGCTGCTGCAAACTCTCTCCCGTCTCCTCCTCCGGGAGCAGGCTCCTCGATCGTGGATCATCGATCCGCGCGATGAGATGCTCCACTACTCCATATGGCAGCAGTTTGGCGAACGAACCGAAGGCCTGGTTCAGTATTTCTACTCTGGATGGCTCGCGGCCGGTGTCTACGAGGCACTGGTGAAATGGCAACGGCAACGGCAGGGGACCGAACCGACGATCCTCGACTTCGCCTCGGGCTATGGGCGCATTACCCGTTACTTGCTCAATACCTTGCGGGCGGATCAGATCGTCGTCTCGGATATCCAGCCGGAGGCGGTCGCCGTGCAGCGGGAGCAGTACGGCGTGGGCGGGTTCCCATCCGCCCATGAACCCGAGGCTCTCGACCTCGCGCAATCCTTCGATTGTCTCTTCGCCACCTCGTTGTTCACCCATCTCCCCCGTCATCGCTTCGAGAGTTGGATCGGACAACTGGGCCGCCTGGTGACTCCTCGGGGCCTCTTCGTATTCAGCGTTCACGACGAGGCCGTGCTGTTCGGCGGGCGTTCGATGCCGGCTTCCGGCTTCCATTTCGAGGAGATGAGCGAGAGTGAGGTGCTGGCTTTCAAGGAGTACGGATCCACTTGGGTCACCGAAGCCTTCGTAGCCAAGACGCTGCGCGCTCATTTTCCCCATCCGTACTCCTACACTCGGATCCCGCGCGGCCTGTGGCATTTCCAAGATCTTTATGTGGTCTCGAGGGACGCCGCGACGGACTTCTCGTCGCTGTGGGTTCCACGCCCTCCCGAGGGCTACCTGGAGGAATGTCGGCAAGTCGACGAGCGCACCTTGAAACTCAGCGGTTGGGCGGTGAGCCACCAAGCGAGCGCGCCACCCCAACTCAGGGTCTTCCTCAATGAGGAACTGGTCGCCACAGCTCGGCCCGACGGTCAACGAGCCCGGATCGCATCGCCCCACGGACAGCCGCCGGGCTGGGAGGTGCTCTGCTCGCTGCCAGCGGGGCGGACGATCGATCCCGGGGACTCACTCTGTGTCCTCTGTGAGGAGGAGACGGGGACCCAAGGGCTGATCCACCTCACCACGATACAGGGCGCGGCGTTCAAGATGGCCGCGCGCGATCATCAGGAGCAGCGAGCGAGATCGGCTCTCAAGGTGTCCGGGTTGGAGGCGAAGTTGAAAGAGTGCAACGAACGGCTCTTAGCCGAGGAGGATCTAGGTCGCCGTCTCAGCGCCCGGGTTCATGCCATGGAGGCGAGCCGGTTCTGGAAGATGCGCAAAGCGTGGTTCAAGCTCAAGAAGGGGCTCGGCCTGGCATCCTCGGAAAGGCCGCCAGGACCTCCGGTGCCGGAGTTGGACTCCTAAGTCACGCTGCCGAGAGGTCTTACCAGAGCCATTCCAATGGGCCAAGCGAACTCAACGTCCTTGGTGTCTTCACCTCCTCAGCGAGCGCCCGTCCACGCGTCGCCGGCCCATCCGGTACCCTCGGGCGCATGGACGCCCAGCGCTGGAGCCGAATCAAGGAGATCTTCCACCGGGCGGTGACCCTCGCAGGGGAGGAGCGCGGGCGCCTCGTGGAGCGCGAGTGCGCCGCCGAGC
>QIHU01000562.1 GCA_003231035.1 Acidobacteriota bacterium | reverse complement strand
TCGCGCGCAGGGCCGGGGCCAGCAGATCGTAGGCGCGACGAGCGAAGAAGCTAGGGCTGCCGTCGTCGGCGTTGGTGATGGCGATGACGGCAATTTTCTCGCTCGGAACGGTCAACAGGTGGGTGCGGTTTCCCGCCACCCAGCCACCGTGGTACACGACGGTTTTGCCGTCGCGCCGCGAGACGGCGAAGCCGAGGCCGCGCCCGCCGGTCCAGCTGGAGTTGACCCAGTGCGGTCGGTGCATCTCGCGCAGGGTGCTGCCGGCGAGGATCTGAGAACCGGAGGCTGTTCCCTCGCCGAATTGCAGGGCTGCGAAGCGAGCTAGGTCTTCCAAGTTGGAGACGATGTTGGCCGCCGGGGCCAGAGGATCTCGCGGCTACCGTCCGCCAGTCGGCGACCATAGCCGGTGGCCATGCGGCCGCGCAGTTGGGCACTCGGCCGCGCACTGCTGTTCTTCATGCCCAAGGGGGCAAATATGTGACCCGCCACGTAGTCCTCGTACGGTGTTCCCGAAACCACCGCCACGATCTCGCCGAGCAGGGCGATGCCGAGATTGGAGTACTTGTAGTGGGTGGCGGGCGGGTAGATCGCCGTTTGCTCGGGCAGGGCGGCGCGGATCTGCTGGAGGGTCGGGAACTCGTGGTCGGTCCAGTAGGGAAAGGACGATTCGCGCGGCAGGCCGGAGGTGTGGGTCAACAGGTGGCGCACGGTGATCGCCGGGGCCTCTTCAAAGGGGCTGGCGATGCGAAACCAGGGTAGGTGGGTCGCCACCGGATCGTCGAGTCGCAGCTTGCCGGCGTCGCGCAGGTGGAGGATCGCCGTGGCGGTGAACAGTTTGGTCACCGAACCGATGCGCAGGATCGAGCGCGGCGTCATTGGCTCTTGGCTTTCCAGGTCGGCGACCCCGTAGCCCTGGGACCAGATCAGTTCGTCGTCGAAGACCACGCCGAGGACGATTCCCGGCAGGCCGCGATGGGCCCGCTGTTCTTCCACCCAGAGGTCGAGCACGGCAGTGGCATCGCTCAACTCTTGGCGCTGCGCGGTGGCCGGCACCGCCTGGGCGGCTGGCCCGGCTAGGGCGCTCAGCAAGGCTAGCGTAGCAACCAACAGAGCACTCAGCCGAGTAGTCAACCGGGGCCATAAATTCAGTTGTTTCAACACTTTCACCTCCATCGGAACCCTCCCTTCTCGGATTCAGCGGCGAGTATACCCAGGCCACCGCGCCGCGTCCCGACTCGGACTAGAATGACGCCCAATGAGAAAAATACTGCCGCTGTCGATCCTCCTCGCCAGCCTCTGCTCCAGCGGTGTCCACGGCGCGGATTCTTCCTGGACCGCCGAAGAGTTGTGGGAGAGCTGGCCCAGCGAACGCTTCGTCACCACGGTGGCTCCCTGCTTGCGACCCGCGAGGCTGCGCCAGAAGCTCAGCGAGCTGGCCGCGCGTCACCCGGAAAGGCTGCGTTTGGAGGAGGTCGGCCGGTCAGTGCGGAACCGGCCCATTCAGCTCCTCACCTTGGGCACCGGGGAGCGCAAGGTTTTTCTGTGGTCGCAGATGCACGGCGATGAGCCTTCGGCGACGCCGGCCCTGCTCGACGTCACCGACTACTTGCTCTCTAACCCCGACCACCCCGACGCCAAGGCGATTCTTGCAGACCTCACCCTGCTCGTCCTGCCGATGGTCAACCCGGACGGCTCCGAGATCTTCAGCCGGCGCAACGCCCAGGACATCGACATCAACCGCGATGCCCTCAACCTCGCCACCCCCGAGGGTCGGCTGCTCAAGAAGCTGCGCGACCTCCACCAGCCCTTCCTCGGCTTCAACTTGCACGACCAGAACTCGCGCACCGCGGTGGGCCACACCGGCCGCCTGGCCACCAATGCCGTCCTCGCCGTCTCCGGCGACCCACAGGGCACGGTGACGCCGGGGCGGCGGCTGGCCAAGCGCGCCTGTAGCGCCGTCGCCACCACCCTCGCCCCCTTCATGCCCGGCGGCATGGCGCGCTACGACGAAGACTGGAGCCCGCGAGCCTTCGGCGACAACATCACCGCCTGGGGCACGCCGGTGGTGTTGATCGAAAGCGGCGGCCTGCCGGCGGGCCATCCGGTGACCGATCTGGCCCGGCTGAACTTCGTCGCCCTGCTCACCGTCTTGCGCGACTTGGTGCGCGACAACCTGGCCAGCCACGACCCGGCGATCTACGAGGCGTTAGAGCGCAACGAGACGGACATCTGGAGCGACGTGATCGTGCGCGGCGGCTCGATTCTGCAACCGGGAAGCCGGCAACCCTACCGCGCCGACCTCGCTTTCAACCGCTTGCGCTCCGACCGCGAGATCGCCGGCTGTGGCGGCAACGGCGCCACCACCCGCTCCGCGATCATGGAGATCGGCGACACCCGGTACCGTGGCTTCGGCCGCGAGATCGACGCGAGCAGCTCGCTGATCGTCGCCCCGCTGGTGGCTGGCGTCGAAGGCTGGAAGGCTCGACGCTGGCTCAACGGTCCCATCTTGGACCGCTTCGCCCAACTCGGGGTCGGTACTCTCTACTGGGCTGTGCGCGAGAAACACCGGGCGGGCGCCACCACCCTGGCCTACGCTCTGCGCGCGCCGGGTCGCACGCGCATCGAGGTCATTCCCGAGACTTCGCCCCGGCCGCCCTTGCAGCTCACCGGCCCTCCGGGGCAACCTCGGTCCCGCCAACTGGGAGAACTGCTGCGCGCCCTACAGCCGTCGGCCAAGGGGCCAACGGGAGAGGCCGTCACCGCCGCCAGCCAGGAGCCGTGGCAGTTTGGACCCCAAGCGAGCGAAGGCTTGCCGCCGCGGATTCGCCGTGGCCGACCCGCCTCGTTCCTTCTCCTTTCTCACCCCCCCGGCGAAGAGCTCAACCTAGAGTCCGCCGAACTTCAGGCCGTCTGGATCCACGGAGTGGAAGCGGGAGCAACGCCATGAAGAGTCTTCGTTCAAGCCTCGCCCTTCTTACTCTGTCCGTTGGCCTGGGCTGCGCCTCCGCTGGCGCCCCGACCGCCGACACTCCCGCCGTCGCCAACCCAGAGCCAGGGCCGATCGTCAACACCCTCTCGGAGTCGGCCCGCGGCTGGGTCGAGGCGAGCCTCGCGAAGCTGAACCTCGAACAGAAGGCGGCGCAGATGGTGATGGTGCGCGCCTACGGTCAGTATCACCATCCCGATTCCGCCACCCACCGGCAGTTGCTCCGCATGGTGAAAGAGCACGAAGTCGGTGGGGTGGTGTTATTCGACTCCGACCTCGAAACCATTCCACGGCTACTCAACGAGTTGCAAGCGGCCTCACCGTTACCCTTGCTGATCTCCGCCGACCTCGAACGCGGCCTCAGCTTCCGGGTGAAACGGGGCACCACCTCGCTGCCCTACGCCATGGCGATCGGCGCCACGCGCTCGGAGGAGGCCGCCCGGTTCCTCGGCGAGATCACCGCGCGAGAGGGGCGAGCGCTGGGCATCCACTGGGCTCTGGCGCCGGTGGCCGACGTCAACAACAACCCGGCCAATCCGGTGATCAATGTGCGCTCCTTCGGCGAGGATCCCGAGCTGGTTTCGCGGCTGGCCGGCGCCTTTGTGCGTGGTGCTCGCTCCGGTGGCATGTTGACCTCGGTCAAGCACTTTCCCGGCCACGGCGACACGGGGACCGACAGCCACTTCGCCCTGCCGGTGATTACCGCCGACCGCGACCACCTCGACGCCGTCGAACTGGTGCCTTTTCGCGGAGCGCTCGAAGCCGGGGTCGACTCGGTGATGGTCGGCCATATCGCCGTTCCTTCGATCGACCCCTCCGGCACTCCGGCCACCCTCTCGCCAGCGCTGAGCACCACCCTGCTGCGCGAGCAACTCGGCTATAACGGTCTGGTGGTCACCGACGGCATGGAGATGAAGGCGCTCAACGTCAACGGGGAGAGCGGCCACCCGGCGTGGAGCGGTGGCACCACGGTGGCCGCCGTCCAAGCCGGCGCCGACGTGATCTTGCTGCCCGCCAATACCCGGGTCGCGATCCAGTCGTTGGTGCGCGCGGTGGGCGAAGGGCAACTCACCGAGGCGCGGCTCGACGCCTCCGTGCGGCGCATTCTCGAAGCCAAGGCGCGACTGGGGCTGCACCGTCAACGGCGGGTCGACCCGGCGGCGCTCGGCCAGTCGGTGGCGCGACCGCAAGACATCGCCCGCAGCCGCGAGATCGCCGCTGACTCGATCACCCTGGTACGCAACACGGGCGCGGTGCTGCCGCTCGCCGCCGAGGCGCGGTTGCGTTTGCTACATCTGACAATCTCCAGCGACTACGCTTACCGTTCGATACCACCCGCCGAACTCGCCGCGCGCCGGGTCGTCTTCGACCGTCGCCACCTCGGGCGTGAGATCTCGCCCGAGACCGAAGAGGAGTTGATCGCTCAGACGAGCGACTACACCCACATTGTCGTCTCCGCCTTCGTCCGCGCTTCCGGCGGTGGAGACGACGGCGAGAAGCGGCCCGATCTCTCTCCCTCCCAAGCCCGGCTCCTCCACCGGCTGGCGGCGGCCGGGCCGCCGGTGATCCTGCTCTCTTTCGGCAGCCCTTACTTGCTCGCCGAGGTGCCCGAGATTCCGGTCTACCTGTGTGCCTACGGCAACCCCGAAGTGAGCCAACGCGCCGCCTTCGCTGCCCTCTTCGGCGAGAAAGCCATCGGCGGCAAGCTGCCGGTGAGACTCCCCGGCCTCTACCCGGTCGGCCACGGTGAAGAGCTCGCCCGGCGCGCCATGAGCCTCGAACTCGCAACGCCCATCGAGGCCGGTTTCGCCTCTCCAGGGCTGACAGAAGTCGAGTTGCTGCTGCGAGAGTTCGTCGCCGCCGGAGCCTTCCCCGGGGCTGTGGTCGCCGTCGGCCACGGCGGGAAGCTGGCCATGCTTCGTGGCTACGGCAGACTCTCTTACGACGACGATGCGGAGCCGGTCACTCCAGAAACAATCTACGACTTGGCCAGCCTGACCAAAGTCATCGCCACCACCACCATGGCGATGATGCTGGTCGACCGAGGTCAGCTCGACCTCGACAGCCCGGTGTACCATTTCCTGCCCCGTTTCGCCGGTGCCGGTAAGGACAAGGTCACCTTGCGCCACCTCCTGACCCACTCCGCCGGCATCGATTGGTGGGCACCGCTGTTCAAGGAGGTCCACGGAGCTGAGCAGTATCTAGAACGCATCCAGGCGATGGATTTGATCTTCGAGCCCGGCACCCAGACCCGGTACAGCGATCTGGGGTTGATCCTCCTCGGCCAGATCCTCGAACGGGTCGCCGGCCAGTCGCTAGACAGCTTCGTAGAGCAGAGGGTCTTCGGACCGCTGGGAATGAAGGACACGCTATTCAACCCGCTGAACCGCGACGACGGCGCCCTGCTAGAACGCATCGCTCCTACTGAGTTCGACCCTGGTCGCGACCGCATCGTCCACGGTGAAGTACACGACGAGAACGCCTACGCCCTCGGCGGCGTGGCGCCGCACGCCGGCCTCTTCAGCACCGCTGGCGATCTGGCGCGGTTCGTTCAAATGCTCCTCAACGGCGGCGTCTTCGAGCACCGTCGATTGATCTCCAGGGCCACGGTCGACACCTTCACGAGGCGGGCCGACGTCGTCGAGGGCTCCGACCGGGCGCTGGGGTGGGACACCAAATCAGCGGAGAAGTCCTCCGCCGGCACCCTCTTCTCACCCAACTCCTTCGGCCACACTGGCTTCACCGGCACCTCGATTTGGATCGACCCGGAGCGCGACCTATTCGTCATCCTGCTCACCAACCGGGTCCACCCGACGCGCGACAACATCGAGATACGTAGAGTGCGCCCAGCGCTCGCCGACGCGGTGGTGCGAGCGCTGCCAGGACCGGCCGTTCAAGTTGGGCTGGAACGGCTGATTCGTGGAGGAGGCCGCCATCTGGAGGACAAGAGGATCGGCCTCGTCGTACATGGCGCCTCACGCAGCTGGGACGGTCACCACACCATCGACGTTCTCGAGGAGAGCGGGTTCAACGTCGTACGCCTCTTCTCCCCCGAGCACGGCCTACGCGGCCAAGCCGCCGCCGGGGAAAGTGTGACCAGCGGCAAAGACCCGGTCAGCGGCTTGCCGGTGATCAGCCTCTACGGCAAACAGCGCAAACCCCGCCCCGAGGACCTCGCCGACCTCGACACGCTAGTTTTCGACCTGCAAGGCGCGGGAGTGCGCTTCTATACCTACGTCAGCACCCTGATCCACTGCCTCGAAGCGGCGGCCGAGGCCGGCATCGGCTTCACCGT
>QIHU01000312.1 GCA_003231035.1 Acidobacteriota bacterium | reverse complement strand
CATCGAGGCGCCGCCGCGCGCGGTGTGGGCGAGCACCATCCTCTCTGAGTTCTCGCGCATCATGGACCACTGCGTGTGCAACGGCACGACCCTGGTCGACGCCGGCGCGTTGACCAATTTCTGGTACATGTTCCAGCCGCGCGAGGAAATTTACGGCCTCCTCGAGGCCTGTAGCGGGGCGCGTTTGACCGTCTCTTACGGCCGCATCGGCGGCTTGGCTCAAGATCTTCCTCCCGATTTCATCGAGCGCAGCGAGCGGCTGTTGGAGATCTTGCCTCCCTTTATCGAGGATGTGGAGAAACTGACCAACCGCAACCGGATCTGGATCGATCGCTCCGTCGGCGTAGCCACGGTCACCGCCGAGGAGGCGGTCAACTGGGGCTGGACCGGTCCCTGTCTGCGGGCCAGCGGCGTTCCCTACGACGTGCGCAAGGCCCACCCGTACGATCTGTACGACACCGTCGAGTTCGATGTGCCGGTCTACTACGGTGGCGACGTCTACGATCGCTACCGCATCCGCATGGATGAGATGCGCGAGTCGATGAAGATCATTCGTCAGCTCCTCGATCGCGGTATGCCCGAAGGGCGCTACATCGTGGACGATCCGCACGTAGCCTTGCCCGACAAAGAAACCGCCTACAACCAAATGGAAGCGATGATCTATCACTTCAAGCTGGTGATGGACGGCATCCAGGTTCCGGCCGGCGAGTACTACGGGATGGTCGAGGCCGCCAACGGCGAGTTGGGCTTCTATGCGATCAGCGACGGTGGCGCCAAGCCCTATCGTTTGAAGGTGCGCCCGCCCTGCTTCCCGATCTTCTCGACCTTCCCTGACATGATCAACGGCGGCAGCATTTCCGACCTGGTGATCTCCCTGGGCGGGCTCAACGTCATCGCTGGAGAGTTGGAACGATGAGATCCGAGATGCTGCGAGACCCGGTCCTCTCGCGACCGCGCCCGCGGGCGGTGACGCCCTACAAGAAGAGTCTCGCCGAATGGCTCTACTTGCCGCTCTTTGGCGGTTTGATGGTCACGTTGCGCCACTTCGTGCGCAACTTGATCAAGGGGCCGCGATACACCATCGAGTATCCTGAGAAGCGCCGCGACTACAGCCATCGATTTCGCGGCCACCACATCCTGACCTCCCGCCCGGACGGCTCCCTGCGCTGTGTGGCTTGCTTTCTGTGCGCCACCGCCTGCCCGGCGGACTGCATCAAGATCGAGTCCGGCGAACACCCTGACGTCAACATTGAGAAGTACCCGGTGGTCTACGAGATCGACATGCTGCGCTGTGTCTTCTGCGGCTACTGTGTGGATGCCTGCCCGGAGGAGGCGATCATCATGAGCAACAACTACGACATGGCCTACTTCCACCGCGATCAGTCGAAGGTCGGCAAGAACGATTTGATGAAGCCCTACACCTTCGACCCCTCCCAGCTCGGCTACCGGCCGCACTACCCGGAAGAGGACGCCCAGCGCGCAAAAATGCGCCGCGAAGCCTTCAATTTGGTCCAGGCGGCCCGCGAGGCGGGGGCGACGGAGGTGGCTTCCTAGCCACGCAAGAGACAACTTGGGGCTTTTTCTCTGTCCCGAAGTAGGCCAGAATGAACACCTGAGAGTCGCGGGCCGCGGTTTACTGGACCTCCCATGACGAAATCCCGACGAGATCAGCGAGAAGAGCGGCGAAGCCCCTCGTCTCACCACTGGAGAATACGAAGATGACGACCGCCGTCACCAACCCGGAAGAGAAGAGCGGGCGTGCAGTCACGCCCGAGAAACTGAGCGACGTAGTCATCCGCTTCGCGGGTGACTCGGGCGATGGAATGCAGCTGACCGGGGGTCAATTCACCAGCACCTCGGCGATGGTCGGCAACGATCTGTCGACTCTGCCCGACTACCCGGCGGAGATCCGCGCGCCGCAGGGAACCCTGGCCGGAGTATCGGCATTCCAGGTCCGCATCGCCAACCACGACATCCATACGCCGGGCGATGAGCCCGACGTGCTAGTGGCGATGAATCCGGCGGCGTTGGTCAAGAATCTGGGCGACTTGAAGACCAACGGCGTGGTCATCGCCAACACCGACGACTTCGACGCACGCAATTTGAAGAAGGCCAACCTCGAAACCAACCCGTTGGAAGACGGCTCGGTGGAGGGCTACAGGGTTTACGAGGTAGCCCTCGGCACGATGACCCGGCGGACCCTCGAAGGCAGCCCTCTGGATAGCAAGTCGCAAGAGCGTTGCAAGAACATGTTCGCTCTCGGCATGGCCTACTGGATGTTCAGTCGGCCGCTCGAGCCGACCATCCAGTGGCTTAAGAAGAAGTTCGGCCGCAAGCCGGACATCGCCGAGGCCAACGTCAAGGTGCTCAAGGCCGGTTGGAACTACTGCGATATCACGCAGGTCTTCCAGGTGCGCTATGAGGTCGACAAGGCGCAGTTGGAACCGGGGATCTATCGCAACATTTCGGGAAACTCGGCGCTGGCCATGGGCTTGGTGGCGGCGAGCCGCAGGAGCGGCCTGCCCTTGTTCTTGGGTGCCTACCCGATCACCCCCGCTAGCGATGTGCTGCACAACTTGTCGACCTACAAGAACTTCGGGGTCACCACCTTCCAGGCGGAAGACGAGATTGCCGCGATCTGTGCCGCCATCGGCGCTGCCTACGGTGGGGCCCTCGGGGTGACCGCTTCGAGCGGCCCTGGGATTGCCCTCAAGGGCGAGGCCCTGGGACTGGCGATGATCGTCGAGTTACCCCTGATCGTGGTCAACGTGCAACGGGGAGGCCCCTCGACCGGTCTACCGACCAAGACCGAGCAGTCCGACCTTTTCCAGGCCTTCTACGGGCGCAACGGCGAGTCTCCGATCCCGATTCTCGCCGCCGCGTCACCGAAAGACTGCTTCGACATCGCTCTGGAAGCGTGCAAGATCGCGGTCAAGTACATGGTGCCGGTGATGGTCTTGAGCGACGGCTACATCGCCAACGGCTCGGAGCCCTGGCTGCTTCCCAAGCTGGAGGACCTGCCCGACCTGCGCACCGACTTCCGTACCGACCCAGAGGGCTTCCACCCCTACCAGCGGGATGAGAAGACGCTGGCACGGCCGTGGGCGATTCCAGGCACCCCAGGCTTGGAGCATCGCATTGGCGGCCTGGAGAAGGAAGCGGTCACCGGCAACGTCTCCTACGATCCGATGAACCACCAGGCGATGACCGATGTCCGCGCCGCCAAGGTCGCCCGCATCGTTCAAGACGTGCCCGACTTGGAAGTCGACGGTGAGGCGAGCGGCGACCTGCTGGTGCTCGGCTGGGGCAGCACTTCCGGCGTCATCACCGGCGCGCTCAACGTGGCGCGAAGTGAGGGGCTCAACGTCAGCCGTGCTCACCTGCGTCACTTGAACCCCTTCCCGGGCAACCTCGGGGAAGTTTTGGCCAGTTTTAAGCAGGTCCTGGTGCCGGAGATGAATTGCGGCCAACTCGCCTTCATTCTTCAGGGCAAGTACTTGAAAGAGGTCGTCAGCCTTACCAAGGTGGAGGGCAAGCCCTTCTATCGCCATGAAATTGTCAGCCGCGTTAAGGAGCTGCTGAAGGGAGACGCCGATGTCCACTGAAACCCCGACCTTGAAGAAAAAGGACTTTCAGTCGGATCAAGATGTCCGCTGGTGTCCCGGCTGTGGTGACTACTCCATTCTTTCGGCGGTGCAGACGGTCTTCGCCAAGCTCGGCTTGCCGAAAGAGAAGATGGTGATCGTCTCGGGAATCGGCTGTTCCAGCCGTTTCCCGTACTACATGGATACCTATGGCTTTCACACCATCCACGGCCGTGCCCCCGCCTTTGCTTCCGGTCTCAAGATGGCTCGCCCGGATCTCCATGTGTGGGTGGTCACCGGGGACGGCGATGCCATGTCGATCGGCGGCAACCACTTCATTCACCTGCTGCGACGCAACGTCGATGTGAATGTCCTGCTGTTCAACAACCGGATCTACGGCTTGACCAAGGGACAGTACTCACCGACCAGCGAGGAGGGAAAACGGACCAAGTCATCCCCGATGGGGTCGGTCGACCATCCCTTCAACCCCTTGGGTTTGGCCCTGGGCTCCGGTGCCAGCTTTGTCGGCCGCACCGTTGACATCTTCCAACCGCACATGCGCGAGCTCATGCTGCGAGCGCAGGCGCACAGGGGTACCTCGTTCATCGAGATCTACCAGAACTGCAACATTTTCAACGACAAAGCCTTCAGCTACATGACCGACAAGCCGAACCGGGCGGACAACGTTCTCTATCTGGAACACGGCAAGCCGATGATCTTCGGCGCCGAACAGAACAAAGGAATCCGCCTTAACGGGCTCCAGCTGGAAGTGATCGAACTCGGGGGCTCGATGGGGCCTGAAGACTGTTTAGTGTGGGATGAGGATCGTCAGAATCCCGCCTTCGCCTTTCTGCTCGCGCAGTTGGCGCCGCCCAATTTCCCGACTCCAATCGGCGTCTTTCGCGCTGTCGAGCAGTCGACCTACGATGGCGATGTCTTACGGCAGATCGACGCCGCCACCACTCAGAATCCCGGCAAGCTCGAAGATCTGATCTACGGTGGCGACACCTGGACGGTGGAGCCACCGCAAGAGCAGCCGGCCGGCTGAACACCGCACCAAGCTCCTGATGGCCGACCTCCTCATCCTTGCCCACGCCGACCGCTGGGACGGCCGTTTTCAGGTCACCTCGCTGGCGGCGAGCACTGCCTCGGTGGGCGAAAAGGTCGATATCGCCCTCTTCTTCGGTGCCTTGGACGCTTGGGTGCGCGCTGAGTGGGATCGGCTGGATCCCGCCCCACCGCTGCGCGCCGAGGCCATCGAGGTGGCCCACATGCCGCCCTTGACCACGATGCTGCAACCAGGCCGCGAAGCGGGCCACATTCGTCTCTACGCGTGCAGCGCCTCCGCCCGCCTTCTCGGCCTCGATCTGGCCGCCGTCCAGGCGAGTGTTGACGCCATCCTCGGCTGGCAGACTTTCTCCAAGATGATCGCCGAGGCGGGTGCGACGGTCACCTTGTGAAGGGAGACCGGCCTTTGTAGGCTGGCCATCCGGGACCTCACCCGTTTTGGGAGCGGTTACTCAATGCCTCGGCTGGTTTGGAACAGGTGCGGGTGGCGGGGGGGAGTTGAACCATTGACGCTGCCCGCTGGGGGTCGAGTCCGTCTCTCCCGCGCAGTGGCCGGGCGGCTGCGGGCTGGATGTTTGCACTACGCGTCGGCCCATTCCGGGCGGTCGCGCAACTCGTCGCTGCGCTCCTCAGACAATCACGCCCGCTTTCCTCCATGGGCCGATCCGTGCACTCCACTGGTTTGTGTCCGCAGCCTTAGGCCACTGCGCGGGAGAGACCGACTCTTTGGTGGAGTATTTTTTCGTCCTCGCGCCTCGCTGTGCTCGGCTCTCGGTGGTGCTGTCCGTGGTGGACCACTGAGACCTCGCTGCTTCGCGTCTTGTGGGGCTCTACGGGTGCCGAACGGAGCGCGCGAGCCGAGAGGCGAGCCCGGCCGGCTAGGCCGGACTCCTTGGGGTGAAAACCGAAAAACGACGTTTTTTCGGTTGAGGGGACCTCGGCGAGAGGTCACTCTATCGCTTAAGTTCTTCCTGCCATCGTCACGGTATCACCCACGGATAAACCCTTTATATTCTGATAGTTATACCGACAGTGTAGCGTCCAATCTAGGCTTCGTTGGATGTCATCCCAGCTCGATATTTTCTAGATTTGGACGCAAATTGGACGCCTTGGGCAAGTTGGCGACTTGTTGGCTGGCGAAGAGATTGTCCTTTGTGGAGCGGGCGGTGGCTCATTGTAGGCGCTTCGTTGTGGGGTCATTCTGATGCCTTCGCGAGGGAGTTTGCGGGAGTCGATCTTGCGCCATTTTGGGCCGCGCCTGTGTGAGGCG
>QIHU01000434.1 GCA_003231035.1 Acidobacteriota bacterium | reverse complement strand
GCTCGGCACACCCCCACCCCGTGCATTCTGGCAACGATAGAGCAACGACAGACGCACTTCGGGCATATTGCTCGAAGTCAATGAGTCGTAACCTATTGAGGGGAAAGGGTTTAAATGGTGCACCCATAGGGATTCGAACCCCAAACCTCCTGATCCGTAGTTTACCAGTGGCTTATATTCTCAAGAGGCCTCGCCAGGGCTCATGCTTGCTCGCCCCGCCTCAGCGAGATTGCCGTAAACGGTTGACCTGGTTGCACTTAGCATTGGCTCATGGTGCGTCATATGAATGCACAGGGGCTCACCCAAGCGCATGCATTCTGGCAACGATGGAGCAACGACAACTCATCGTGGCCATCGTGGCTATCGTTGGGATCTGGGATCTGGGATCTGGGATCTGGGATCTGGGATCTGGGAGGCATGGATGGGACTCACAGACCGGCAGGTCCGAGCAGCTCAAACCGAAGAAGGACTGAACCCAACAGAAGGCGCCAGGTGCTTCGCCAGCTGGAGCGGCGGTAGCCTGCCACTGCCTGGTTCTCCTCGATAGGCTGCTTGATCAATGCCGGTCCAACATCCCAATCCGCTATGCTCACCCTGCGACCAGAACGGCTCTGTAGACGGTGGACCAGATTTCTGGCGCGAGCAGCACGTTATCGAAGAGCCTACGCAGCGGGACAGTAAGCCAGCCCGAGACTTGAAGTACGAGAGAACGACGAGGAAGGAAATGCAATGGCGCACCACGCACTGACCATCCCCTACTCGGATGACCTTCTTCTCTCCCTCAAGGAGAGCCCGGAGGAATTTGAGGCCGAGGCGCGGCTTCTTCTTGCGGTCAAACTCGATGAGCTGGGCCGACTGACCACCGGGCGAGCGGCGGAGCTGGCTGGCCTGAGGAGGGTGGAGTTCATGTTCCGGCTTGACCACTTCGGGCTATCGCCGATCGGTGTAGACCCGGAAGAACTTGAGCAGGATCTTGGCAACGCCTAGCGAGGATCGCCAGAAAGTAGTAGTGGTTAACTCGACGCCCATCATCACACTGGCGATCAGCGATCAAATGGCTCTGCGGTTCGCAAGACGGCCACCAACTCGGTGTCGGTCATCTAGCAAGGCGGCGCCGTTACGCTGTCCACAGCACTTGGCAACTGAGAGGCGACCACCAAGCTAGCTACCGCGCCGGAGGCTCAGTCTCCAATCGGGGTGGGGCGAGGACATTCCAGGAATCTGGGATTGTTGGGACGTTGAGGTTCCAACTGCGACACTGTCACCATCTAGCGCATCAAGGATTTCTTTCGCGCGCACGGGTAGAACCGAGAGCAGTGTGTCGCTTAATCCATGTGTACTCTCGCAAAAGCCCTGCAAGAAGATCTGCGGCGCAAAACCGTCGGCTGCGGAAATGCGGTAGCTCCGATCCACTTCGAAGGAACCCTGGTGGTCCTGCTGGAGGTACCCGGTCAGCGACTCCAGCAACGGTGGGATGCCGTTGCGCCGGAAGCCGGTGGCGAGAATGATGCCGTCCGCATTCCAATACTCGGTGGACCTCTTCACTAGGTTGAAGAACTCCGCGCGCACCTGGCCGTTCTCCAGCAATTCGATGCGCCGCAGTTCGAGCATGGAGCAGATTCTGATCTGCTCGTTGCCTATCACTCTGCGTTCGAAGAGCTCCCTGTAGATCTCTGCGAGTAGATCGAGATCTACCGCCGAATAGATCGTGTCGTAGTGTTCAGCGATCAACCTCTTGCGGTCGGCCTTGGGCAGATCGTAGAGAAAGTCGGTCATTTCCGGGTGGAAAATAGTGTTGGCAAAATGACTCTCGTTGGCTGGCTGGTAGGCGAAACGACGCAACGTCGCCGTAACGTCAGCGTTCGGGTAGTGCTTATAGAGGTACTGGAAGATCTCCGCCGCGCTCTGTCCCGAGCCCACCACCAGGAATTGGTGGGTGGCGCGGTCGTCGGGGAAGTTCGCACACAACTGCGAGAGGAAGTTCTGGCTGTGGAAGACCCGCCCATCGTCGGTCGTCGAAACACCAGGTGGAAATTTCGGGCAGCCGCCCGTGGCATAGACCAGATTGCGCGTCAAGCAACTGAAGGTCGAGCCGTCCTTGAGCCTCTGGTAGCGAATTCTAAGTAATTGGACCCGGCCTCCTGCCTCCTCGACCGCCTCGATCGCCGTCACGCGGCTGCCGTAGGAGACTAGATCCTGCACCTGCTCCGCAGCCCACCTATAGTAGTCGTTGAATTCTGCGCGGGATGGAAAAAACTTTCGTAGATTGACGAAATCGACCAGACGGCCACTTTCCTGGAGATAGACCAGGAAGCTGAACCGGCTATCAGGATTGCGCAATGTTACCAAGTCCTTCATGAAGGAACTGCGTGTGCGTGCGCTGTCGACCAACATGTCTGGATGCCAAGCAAATGCCTCTTTACTCTCGAGGAAAAGGAAGCTCTTAGGCTTAACACTCGCCGACTCAGCATCTTCACGGATGGCGACTGCTAACGCCAAGTTCGAAGGACCGAAGCCGATCCCGATCAAATCGTAAACTCGCTCCTCTAGCTCTTCACTTCGGAGTTTGTTCAACGTGTACCTTGGCCTGACTACTGAATCTGTCGGCGATTTATTGCCCTTGAGTCTCGTCCGACGCTCAGATTCCGCCCGCGACCATCTCCTCGCGAGCCCATTGTCGGAGGAAGCAAGCAGGCGCGAACAGCGCCTAGATGCCTGCCTCCCAAGCTTGGAATCCCCCAGAAATTCTGCAATCTCAAGTAATAAGAATGGGGCTTGCTCTAATTCGCCAACTAGGCCCTTGACCACCCCTGCGACTTGCGCATGGGCGCCTAATGTAATACTTCCCTGTTCGTAATAGAACGCGTACAGCGCTAAATCACCCACTGTCCGAGATGGGCCTTCAAGCGGAAGGAGTGTCTCCGCATCAAAGTTCGCCTCAATAAAGCACGTAATCCGACTACTGGAATCCAGGGTTTGCAGGAAGCAACCGGCACCGTCACTGAAAACAGGTATCGCGAAGCACGGCAATTTGCCGAGCGGGTTAACAACCCACCTAACCACGAGAGGTCCATTTAGCTCTCTGCAGCACATTCAGGTCACAACAAGACTATTGATCACAGTGAAACAAGCCGCAAGCAGTCTTCCTTCAACCATCTAGAAAAGCCCTTCCACCTCGAAGAAAGAGCGCACCTCGTCGTAGATCTTAGCCATATACTCACGAGGATTGCAGTGAACAAAGGAGTAAGTACGAATCTCTGCACACCAGTCGCTGACCAATGTCTCTCGAATCGTTGGCACATCAAGAAAGACCCTGGGCAAAACCACTAGTAGGACGTTTTTATCACTAAGGCGAACAACCTGATCGCCTTGAATCTCCACAGTGGACCTCCGGTCATCGTAGTCAGTTCTAGCATTATTCGCGACTAGACTGTAGTAGCTAGCAGCTTCGAACTCAACAATCGGAATCTCGACAGCCCTTGGCTTGCCTTCGTAGTAAGCCCGGTTCGAACCAAAGAACCTGCTAACAGCCCTTGCCGGCATGTCCATGGTCGTGTCTAGACAGAAATCTCCTAACGACATCCTCGGATGTAGATGATCGGCGAACATGGAAGCGGAGAAGGCGCCGGTATCAAACGGGGTTATTCGACATGGCTCCTCTACAGCTTTCCAATCAATAGCAATTGTAATTGGGAGAAATGCCGGAAGAGAGACCGAGCGCGACCCCTTTGCCGGCCTATATGCCGGCCTGCCATAGAAAAAATAAAGAAGCGTCTCTTCAAAGACATCACAACGGGAAGGTATCAATCTCCCTTCTTCGGCAATATCGCGGAACTCAAATGAATCGCACGTATGAAGAAGCGGCAACCGAGGGTGAGCCTCCTTAGAGATCTTGACGAACCGATTAAAGCGACCAGACATCACCGAGATCCTCGAAACCTTATTCGCAAATACCAGACCATTTCAGTTACCCACCCTCTCTCGCTCTCTTGGAGCTGACACCTTGGCAATCACCTGGGGGAAATCTTGATCGGATGATCAGGCCTGTTCTCCTTGAACGGGTAGAGCGCCGCTTCACTGCCGAGGACCAGCATTCCTACCTCCTCAGACCTCAGTTTGGATCCTCCATAGCCTGTTGCTAATGCTCCGCACTTGCCCCTAACACACACCTCCTCATGGCACAGGAGCACGCCAGAGCCCAGCCAACTCAGAATTTAACCCAGAAAGAAGACACACAAAACAAACCATAGCAAGCGAGGGCAACTAGAGGCTCTTGAGCCAGATCTCCTTGAAGTATAACCCAAGGCTGTGTACGAAAGTTTGAGGAACGCAGTACACCGTCGGTCTGAGAACGATTCACTGCCCGTGGAACTGCGCCAATGGAATCGTGACTTGTGGATTGACAGAGTAACGCATTCGGTTGTGGCGGTGGTAACTTGGGCTTGGCCACTGCGCTGGTACCTTATTTCAGGACTTGTTCGAGTTTCCTGTCTCTTTCGTCCTAGATCTTCTGCTTCCGAGGAGCCGGCATGTTGGCCGGGCCAATGTAATCGATGGCGCTGCGCAGCCACGAAGGTCGCACCGCGCAGCCTTCGCGCCCTACTGTCGAAGCTCTCCGACTGGGCCCACCGACGAGAAGAATTGGCGACAACCTTGCTGCTGGTGTGAAGCTACCGGCCTCCGTTCGCGAGCTCTTGAAGAAGGGTGGGCACGATCGGGTGCCTGCCGACAGCGAGATTGCGACCGTTTGGAGGCAGCTCGCCTAGCTGGAAGGGGATGCGCGGATCAAGAGCCTCGCACCGGTCACGGCTGCCGTCTTCCGCCTGATCCTATTCACCGCGTAGCGTCCTGGCGAACTGATGGTGACTGACGCGACGTCGAGGACAGCGAGTAGTGGGTGATCCCGGCCGAGGTGGCCAAGAATGGGCAGAGGAATCGCGTGTACCTGTCGGCGGCTGAACTAGGTGACCAGCTCTTCCTCGGTGACCCTCCACCAGATCCTTGTGTCGAATAACATGTACCTAGTCCAACCTCAGCGTCCTTCCTCCAGCGGCTGCAAGTAGTTGGAATCAAGTCAATGCAACCGGCATTCGGAAACCGAGCTAGGTTGCGGCGGCGCGTCTCTTGCGCCCGCTCCACCAGGTACTCGTCGACGACGCCTTGGTGGTGCAGGTAGTAGGCGATGACGGCGTAGACCTCTGGCAGGCTGAGCGAAGGGGGTAACGGCAGGCGATTTCCTCCGCGCTGGCTCCTTCTCGGAAGGCGTAGACCACTGTGTCCAAGGTCACTCTGCTTCCACGAACTCGCACCAGACCCGCAGGGTCGGTGGTCAGCGGGGCGGCTTCTTGAGTTATCGGTAGCGACATCGGCTGTTCCTTCGCCCAACTAGCCTAGGACATCCTCGGCTGACTTGCCGATCCATGGCCCGTCTGTTGAATCTACTTGAACCGCAAGCGACCGGAAGAACCAGGAAATGGTGCGCCGATGGGATTCGGGCGCAAACCTCCTGAAATCAGGTTGCCCGTAACTCAGGTTCTCAAGAGATCTCACCCCGTTTCATGCCATTTCATCCCGTCGCATACGATCTGTCGTAAGTGGTTGACACGGTTGCACTTAACCCTGGTTACCGGTGTATCATGTGGGTGCGTCGGGTCTCACCCAAGCGCATGCCTTCTGGCAACGATAGAGCAACAACAACCCATCGTAGCCATCGCTTGGATCTGGGACCTGGGAGGCACTTATGGGACTCACAAACCGGCAAATTCGAGCAGCTCAAACCAAGGAGGGATTGAATCAATCTGACCTCCGCGACGACCAGGTTCGTGGTCTCATCCTCCGCGTTTACAAGAGCCCTGGTTCGTCTGCTACCGGCGCAAGGAGGACAATCGGCGCCGGTGGATGAAGCTCGGGAACTATCCTGGCGTCTCCCTCAAGCAGGCCCGAGAGCTGGCGGAAGTGGCGCTCGGGAACGTCGCCGGCGGCGAGGACCCATTGGCTGAGCGCCAAGAGATTCGTAGCCGAGCCCGACTAGGTGTCACTCACCTCCTAGAGTCGGTGATCAGCCCTTCAACCTCCGCGACGAGTTCCGGCAAGTTGGGCCGGTCGAAGCTCATGTTCTCGGCTGGGATGCGGTGGTGCTTGATGTCTGGCGGGATGTGCTTGTGGTGCGGGTGGGTGGACTGTAGCGCGAGGTCGTCGGGGTGAGGCTGGGAGTCGTACCAGCAGAGTTTCTCTGAATCCTGCCAAATTTCGTATCCGTAGCTGTCGATCAGGACGGGTAGGCGACCGAAAACCAATCGTTCTCGAACGATCAATCTGAAACCGTGCTCGAAGGTGATTTCGCCCGCTACCCGCGCCAGTGTCGAGCCTCGTCGCACCAGCACAAGGCTGGACTGTTGGATAGTGGGGAAGCGATCGGACAGGCTGTAGAGAAAGATCTCGTAGTCTTCAACCGTCCGCAGCGCATCGCTCATGAAGCGACTCGCACCAATCCTTCTAGGCTCGGGCGGTTGCGCTGTACGCGTTCGATCTCGCTGCGATAGGTGGCCTGCCGGGCGAGCCAGGTACGGTAGACGCTGGCCCACTCGCCGAAGTCGAGGACCCAAGAGTCGTCCTCTGGCTCTTCACCTGCCGAAAAGGCCGCATGGAAGACCTCCGACCGGACACCGTACTTGCGTTCGAACTCCAGAAGTTCTTCCTCCAGCGCGTGGATGTCGGTGAGCAGTCCTTGGATGGTCATGGTTCGTTCTCCAACAGCGGTGATCAAGTCTTGACCATTCTATCGTGTGGCCCTGGTTCAGGCTCGCTTCTCCCGCTAGACCTGTTCACCCCCACCCCCAGTTTGCTCCCCCAACGCCAAAGCCACCCAGCCTTCGGCGGAGCCTCTACAAACCATTGATTCGAAAAGGGGATAGCTGGTGCCCAGGGGCAGAATTGAACCACCGACACCGCGACTTTCAGTCAGGCGCTTCGCGGCCTGAAATCAAAGCGACGCAGCACTCCAGTTTCTTGCCAACTCCCAACACGGAGCCTCCCTACTCGCCCCAACCCCCTGAAACCAAACAACTTACCCCTCCCCCAGCCGCTCGGCACACCCCCACCCCGTGCATTCTGGCAACGATAGAGCAACGACAGACGCACTTCGGGCATATTGCTCGAAGTCAATGAGTCGTAA
>QIHU01000724.1 GCA_003231035.1 Acidobacteriota bacterium | reverse complement strand
AGGGCGAGGCAGGCGCTGTTGCCACCGAAGGCGAAGGAGTTGGAAAGCACCGTGCGCACGGCCATGGGGCGCGCCTCGTTGGGAACCACGTCGAGATCGCAGTCGGGGTCCGGGTTGGCCCAGCGCAGAGTGGGGGGGATCACCCCGTGTTCGATCGTCAAGCAGGCGGCGATCGCCTCCAGGGCACCGGCTGAGCATAGGCAGTGGCCGATCATCGATTTGATGGAATTGGTGGGCAGCCGGCTCGCTCGCGCTCCGAAGACCCGGTGAATCCCCAGCGCCTCGGCCGAGTCGTTGTGGACGGTGGCGGTGCCGTGAGCGTTGATGTGGTCGACTTCGGAGGCATCGATGCCGGCGTGGTGCAGGGCGCTCGACATGGCGCGGGCGGCCGCCTTTCCCGTCGGCTCGGGGGCGGTCATATGGTGCGCGTCGGAAGTGACGCCGTAGCCCGCGACCCGGCAGTAGATCCGCGCCCGGCGCTGGCGGGCTCTCTCGGCCCGCTCGAGGACCAAGATGCCGGCCCCTTCGCCGACCGACATCCCCTTGCGCTCGCGGTCGAAGGGGCGGCAGGGCTCAGAGTCGACCACGCGCAGAGAGTTGAAACCGCCGAAGGTCAGGCGGGCGAGACTGTCGCTGCCACCGGTGAGGACGACATCGGCGAGGTCGGCGCGCAGCAGATCGGCCGCCTTGCCGATCGCCACGGTGGCACTGGAGCAGGCGGTGACCACGGTGGAGCGGATGCCGGCGGCGCCGAAGTGATCGGCGAGGTGATCGGTGGCCATCTCCGGCCCGTGGCTGATGATCTCTCGGACCCTGCCGTAGTGCCCCTCGGTGAGCAGCTGACGCATCCAGCCTTCGGCCTCGAAAAGACCGCAGGCGCCCGATCCCAGCACCACCGCCAAGCGCTCGGGGCGAAGTTGATCCAGATCGATCCCGCTATCGGCGACCGCCTCGCGACCGGCGATCAGCCCGAAGCGGTCAGCCCGCGAAGTGGTGCGCAGCTGACGCGGACTGAGGAAACCGAGATCGAGCGCTCGATCATCGATCCAGGCGGCGATCTGGGTACGATAGCCTGCGGGGTCGAACAGGCCCAGCGGGCGGATGGCGCTGACTCCGGCCGTCAAGTTGTTCCAAAAGGAGGGGGAGTCGGTGCCGATCGAGGAGACCAGGCCGAGGCCGGTCACTACGATAGAGGAGGAGTCGAACATGGAGGGGCGAGAAGGTTTAGCTGTCGGCGATTAGAGCGTCGAACTCATCCGGCGTGAGGAACTGATCGATCTCGTCGTTGCCGCACAGTGGGCACTGGATCTCGGTGACCAGATCATCCTTCCAGTCGTAGTCGTAGCAGGGAGTCTCGCAGTTGAGGCAGATCAAATAGTCCGGTAGCGACATGTGCCGAGCCTATCAATTTGGGGCCTTTGCGGAGGCGATTTGCCATCGCAACCGGGAGATAGCATAGACTAGATGAGTCTGGGGGGGTTCAGATTGGCTCCGAGCGGAGTTGAGGCAGCACTAAAGGAGCGGCCATGCGGGTCCGGTTCTCGACCATTCTTGTCTACGCGATCGTAGCGTGTGTCGTCGCCGCGGCGAGTTCTCTCGCGGCCGATACCGTCTATCTTACCAACGGTCGGACGTTGGAGAATGTGACCACGGAGCTGACCACAACGCAGATCCGCATCCGTATGTCGGGCGGAGAAATGCGTTTGCCGCGCTCGCAAGTGCTGCGCATTGAAGAGATCGAGACCTCGTATGAGCGCTACTTGGCACGGCTGTCCACTCTGCGTGACGATCCCACCACGACGCCTGAGGGTTGGCTGGCGCTGGCCCGTTGGGCCCTGGTCAATGAGCTGGAGGGGGAGGCTGAGGAGAGCGCGAAGATCGCCGCCCAGCTGGCACCCCGGCTCGAGGGGTTGGCGCCTCTGATGCGAAGCCTCGGGTTTGCCCTCGACGAGGGTAGCCAGAGTTGGCTGACCCGGGAAGAAACGATGCGTCGCCAGGGATTGGTGCGCCATCGCGGTGAGTGGACGACACCGGCTCGCAAGGTAGCGCGAATCAACGCCGAAAGCGAGCTTCGTCAGGAGTCCCGCCGGGCGGCGGCGGCGGCCCTGCGCCAGCGGCGCCAGCACGAGGAGGAGGTGGCCGCCGCGGTACGGCTGCGCGAAGCGACGATTCAACGCGAAGTGGCGCAGCGGGTCGAGGCCAGCGCTCCATATCGGGGCGCTTTCAGCTATTCGGTACCCGGTCCGATCCTTTTCTTGGGTCGCTCTAGCTTCGGTGGCGTCGGTCGCCACCGCCGACCGACGCCGTTGCGTCCGATTAGTGGCGCCCAGCGCGGACGATTCGAGCCTACACCTGGGCCGGTCCTCAACATCTTCGAGCGGGCTCCCGGTAGCCTCATCCCAACCCGAGCCCACTTCTAGCCGAGGCACGTTTTTTTGCCCGCCGGGGGCCATTGGTCGTTGACCGACTCTCAGGGGCATGGTAGCTTTCGCCGTCCGCGCAACGTGGGCCTGATTTGAGTAGCGCCCAAGAGGTAACTAGATATGTATGCAATCATCGAAACCGGTGGCAAGCAGTACCGGGTAGAGCAAGGCGACGTGATCGACATCGAGCGTCTCGGCGACGCGGTGGACTCTGGCAAGGTCGAGTTCGATCGGGTGCTGATGGTCGGCGGCGACGAGGCCCGGATAGGGACTCCCGCCGTGGATGGTGCCCGCGTCACCGGTACCCTGGTCAGTGAGCTCCGCGGCCCCAAGATTCGGATCTTCAAGATGAAGCGCCGCAAGGGGTACCGTCGCTCCAATGGACATCGCCAGGATCTGCACCGCGTTCGGATCGACAATATCGCCGTCTGAGACAGCCACGACGACGAAATTAGGAGTTGAATCATGGCCCATAAAAAGGGACAGGGCTCGAGTCGCAACGGTCGCGACTCCAACCCCCAGCACCTCGGCGTTAAGCGTTTTGGCGGGGAGGCGGTCACCAGTGGATCGATTATCGTGCGCCAGCGGGGAACCAAGTTCTTCCCCGGCGTCAACGTGGGTCGCGGTAAGGATGACACCCTGTTCGCGAAGGCGGCGGGAGTGGTCCAGTTTCAAAGTCGCGGTCGCCGCGGTAAGTTCGTCAATATCCTCACGGATTCCGAGTAGTTTTCCATCGCCCGGCCCGCGCCGGGCGACGGAGGGTCTTCGTTGACTTTCATCGACGAAGCGACCATCGACGTTCAAGGTGGGCGTGGTGGCAACGGTTGCCTAGCCTTTCGCCGCGAGAAATTCGTCGCCCAGGGCGGACCTTCGGGCGGTGACGGTGGCAAAGGTGGCAGCGTTTGGCTAGTGGGAGACGAAGGGCTCAACACGCTGTATCACCTCCGCTTCCGTTCGCTTTTTGCCGCCCAGCGCGGTCGCCATGGCGAGGGGTCGAACAAGACTGGTCGCAGTGGTAAGGATCAAGAGGTCCGAGTTCCCTTGGGGACGCAGATCTTCGATGCCGAGACCGGCGACGTGCTGGGTGAGGTGATGGAGGCAGGCCAGCGGCTACGGGTTGCCGCGGGCGGCGATGGGGGGAGGGGCAACGCCCGCTTCGCCTCGGCGACCAACCAGGCGCCGCGGCGCCACGAACCGGGTTGGGAGGCTGAGGAGAGGCGTTTGCGCCTCGAACTCAGATTATTGGCGGATGTGGGAACCGTGGGCTTGCCCAACGCTGGGAAATCGACTCTGATTCGTCGCCTGTCGGCGGCGAAGCCCAAGGTCGCCGACTATCCGTTCACCACCCTGGTACCGCAGCTTGGGGTGGTTTCGCGCAGCCTATTTCACGAACCTTTCGTGATTGCTGACCTCCCTGGCCTGATCGCCGGAGCGGCCCAGGGCGCCGGCTTGGGAACGCGCTTCCTGCGTCACGTGGAACGTTGCCGGGTGTTGGTGCATCTGGTCGACTTGAGTGTCGGCGTTGAGGAGGATCCGGGCCGGCGGGCGGTTGCGGAGTTGGAAACGGTTGAGGGTGAACTCACCGCCTTCAAGGCTGATCTGATGCGTCGGCCACGAATTATCGTGGGCAGCAAGGTTGACGTCGCCGATCCAGAGCGCCAAGAAGCACTAGCTGAAGCGGCCCGCCAGCGCGGTCTGGACTATCGCGAGATCAGCTCGGCGACGGGTGCTGGCCTCGATGAGTTGAGCGATGAACTCGAACGGCTCTTGGCGGAGATTTCGCCGCAGGAACTGACCCCGGAGAGCCCGGAGGATGGCGCTGGGGGCGGTTCTGGCGACGGTTCTGGCGATGGCGGGACGCGATGAAGATCGCCCTTTTCGGAGGTAGTTTCGATCCCCCGCACCGCGGCCACTGGCTGCCGGTCAAGGCGGCGCTCGAGGAGTTCGGCCTGGATCAGGTGTTCTACCTGCCCACCGCCTGCCCGCCGCACAAGCTGGGTCGTGGCATGGCTCCTGAGTGGGCGCGGTTGTGCATGGTGGAGATGACCCTGCTTCAAGAGGAGCGACTGTTGGTCTCAGACCATGAACTGACTCCGGGCCGGCCGGCCTACACCGCCGACACGCTGGACCATTTCGCCACCCTGCTGCCCGATGCTCAACTGTATTTGATTCTAGGATCGGACTCTCTGGCCCAACTCGACAGTTGGGTGCGGTGGAGAGGCCTCGTGGCCACGGCCGAACTGATCGTCCTCGATCGCCCAGGGTGGGACGCCCAACGGCTGCGCGCCGAAGCCTCGGCCGAAGTCGTGGCGCTCCTGGACACGGGGCGCGCACGGCTAGCCAGCGAACCGGCCCCTGATCTATCCTCGACAGCTCTGCGCCGAATGCTCGCGAGCGGCGTAGAGATCCCTACCGATGCCCTCTCGGCTTCGGTGCTAACCTATATCAGGAAGTACGCTCTCTATCGATGAATGATCCGTTGACCCCATCTCTCGACATCGAAGCCCAAGTGCGCCGGGCCGCCGCCGCGGCCCTCGATCTGAAGGCGCTGGAGCTTCGTCTTCTCCACCTGGAGCAGGTGACCGACTTTACCGACTATTTCCTCATCTGCAGCGGGGCCAGCAACCGGCAGGTGCAGGCCATCGCATCCGCTGTGCAGCGCCGGCTGCGCGAGGACGGGCTACGACCGCTCCACGTGGAGGGCGAGCGCCAGGCACACTGGATCTTGCTCGACTACGGGGACTTCGTGGTCCACGTCTTCGATCAGGACCACCGGGAGTTCTACGCCCTGGAGCGGCTGTGGGGCGACGCGCCGGACATCACCGAGCCGGTGACCTCCCCCCAAGCTGACACCTAGGGTCCCGGCCTGTGTTTGGCTCGACTCGGCGCGGTGAGTGGACGACGATCTATCCAGATCTGGCCACGGCGCTACCCAATTTGGATCGAGTCGCCGCCAGTGTGGCGCCCTGCCTGATCGTCGGCGAGCCCGGGACCGGTAGATCGAGTCTGGCGCGGTGGATTCACCACCACAGCCCCCGAGCGGACGGGCCCTGGATCGAGATCGATCCCGGCACGGTCGCCGCCTCCCTCTTCGAGAGTGAACTCTTCGGCCACCTGGCAGGATCCTTTACCGGCGCCCAAAGCGCCGCGCCGGGGAGAGTGGCGAGGGCCGAAGGAGGTTCCTTTCTACTCGACCATGTCGAAGAGCTACCTCTGGCCCTACAACCCAAGTTACTACGCCTTCTCGCCGAGGGCCGATTTCGCCCGATTGGTGGTGACGAGCGATCTTGCGATGTCCGTTTTCTGGCGGTTGGAGCCGAGGATTTGGAAGGTCGGGTGGCGCGCGGGGCCTTCCGCCGCGATCTGTACTTTCGCTTGGAGGTGCTCGCCTTGCGCATCCCGCCGCTTCGCCAAAGGCCGCGAGACATGGAGGGTTTGATCGACTCGGTCCTCTTCGATCTGGGCGAGAGGCTGGCTCGGCCGGGCTTGAGGCTGAGCCGCGCGGCGGGCGAGTGGATGGTGGCCTATCACTGGCCGGGCAACCTGCGGCAGCTGCGCAATGTGCTCGAAAGAGCCTTGAT
>QIHU01000771.1 GCA_003231035.1 Acidobacteriota bacterium | reverse complement strand
ACCCTGCCGCTGGCCCGCACGACATTGCCGCGCACGACCTGGGCGCCCATCTCCTTGGCTTGAGCCTTGAGGGTCTTCTGGATGTCGACGCCACGCGCGGCCGGCATCCCCGGCACGTTGTAGAGCTTCTCGAGAGTGAAGAACAGAGGACCGCTCACCCGATCGATCACCACTACACGGCGAGAGTGCCAAGCCAAGTGGAGGCCAGCGGTGAGCCCTGCCGGGCCACCACCCACAATTGCGGTGTCGTAGATCTCAGTCATGGTCAGCTCCAAGTCGGCAGGCGGCGAACGAAGTTTCTTGAGCACAGTTTACCTCGCCTGACGCGCAATGGAGGGAGAGGAGCCCGGCGTCCACAGCGCCAGAGTCGCCCTCTCGGCCCGCTCGATTCCGAGCGGGTCCACTTAAGAAGGGAGTCCGCCATGCATCGAACTCAAGTCTGGCCAGCCATCTGGAAACTCGGTCTCTACCTGGCAGCACTAGTCGCCATCCCTATAGCACTAAGCGCCCAAGGGAGTGCCCCGCCCACCTCATCAGCTCCAACGGTCACCAAATCCTGCTTGAGCGCGGGAAGCTACATAATCCAGTGGGACGCCGGCCCCAGCGGTAGCAACTACATGTTGCAGCTCGGTCCAGGCGGTTCAGGGTCAACTCAGAATGCGACCACTAATCTCGCGATTATAACGGTACCCCAAGGCGCCACCTGGGCGGCCAAGGTAGTGACTTGCACGGGCGGCCAACCGTCTTTCTGTAGTGCGCCTTCCGCCGCCAGCCCCAACATGAACTGGTACTCCATAGCCTCCTGCTTTTTCGGCGGCTGCCCGCAGTCGGCCAACTCAACCCTAGTGGCACTCGACGGCACAGGGTTCCAGCCTGTCGAGGGCTGCCCGTACCAACTCACCCGTATCGGCTCCGAGCCCGACGGCAACCGTTTCTTGCTCGACGAGTGGGCGGTGATGAGCTACCCCTCGGCGAGCGAGTCGTTCTCTGAAGTCCTCGTCGAAGGCTCTTCGTCCGACCACTTCGGGCAAGCACAGGGCCGTTGTTTGGCTCGGGGTGGAGTCTCCGCGAATCCGCGCACTTTGGCTCGGTCGTTGGGTAAGAGCTTGGAGCGCAACAGCCGTGGCGAGGCCCGCTCCTCGGTCGCTGTGATCGCCCACGTTCCGCATGCGCTGAACGAGCGCTTCATGCCCAAACCCACGATCTCACTACGACCCAACGCTCTGCCCTACACCGACCCTCCGATTCAGGCCCTCTTGCGCATCGAAGTCGGCATGGACGAGACGATCCGCGCCATCGACACCGTGCTCAGTGACTCCGCGATCCCCGAAGCGGCCATTCGGGCGATCCGCAATAGCCTCCAGATCGACTACACCGACGCCCGCCGCCACCGCATGGCCGTCTACGCGCTGGTCCGAGTCGCGCAAGGCGGGGTCAGGCTGGAAGACGTTCTGATCACCCTCCCGGAGTGCTGCCCCAATTGCCCAGCGCCGCCCTACGTCTGCCAGTAGGAAACCGGTAGGAACCCCAACGGCCGCATCCGCCAATCGGGTGCGGCCGTTGTCTACGGGGTCGAGGAAATGACGGCAAACTCTCTGTCACCTAGCTCGGAAAGCGGTGCGCAGACCCGGTCCCGTTGAAGTTCGGCCTGTTCCGATGGCGTCGCGCCCGGCACGGTTGCCACCAAATCGACTTCCAGAGCCATCTCGAACCACCTCGCTTCAACGCCTCGCCCTTGATCGCGGAGAAAACGAGAGGCTTTGCGCGCCGCCCGTTGAAAAACGAGGGTCCATGGGCCAGGATGGCGGCAAAGCTGTGCCGCCGCTGGGAGAAGCAAACTCTCCGCTTCGGCGGCACGCCCTTGGCCGGCCAGCGCCAAGCCGAGAGAGCTCTCGGTCCATAGCCGCCGTGACCGATGGCTCTCCCGATCCTCGCCAAGTTCTTCGCGACCGCGCCGGGCCAGTTGCGCCGCCCGCACCATTTGACCGCGACGCAACGCCAGTTCAGCCTGGTTCACCAACGTGTCCGCGAGACCTCCTCGAAGCCCCGGCGGGTCCCCTTCGCGCTGGAGCGAAAGAGCTTCGGCGAGGAGCGCTTCGGCCTCGTCCAGCTCCCCTTGGTCGACCAGTAAACCGGCCAGCTTGTGAAGCGCTCGGCGGATCTGCAAGTCTCCCGGCTCCAAGGCTGCCCGGCGCAGGGCGAGAGCCTGGCGCAAGAGGGGCTCGGCCTCCGCGTCTTGCTGTAGATCGCGCAGCACCATCCCCAGGTTGCTCAACGACCTCGCGGTCCATGGATGGCCCTCTTCGAGCCGGTCGGAGTAGATCTCCACCGCGTTGCGATAGAGCTGCGCGGCTTCCCGCTGCTGGCCGTAGCGCCCCAGAATCATGGCGAGATTATTGTTCGAGATGGCGATCAGCGTATGGTTGGGTTCCAAGACTTCCCGGCGCAGGATCAGCGCCTCCCGCACCAGGGGTTCGGCCTCGTCGAAGTTGCCCAACGCCAGCTGCGCCGCCCCCTGGTTGCTCAGCGCCGTCGCCACTCGCGGATCCTGGCGCCCGTACCGGCGACTGGCCTTGTCGCCATGCTCGCCGAACAGTTGCAGGGCACCGGCGAAGTCCTGCTTCGCCGCCAGCAGCAGCGCCAAGGCCTCGAGCCGCAGCAACGATTCGTCGCTCTCCTCGCTCTGGGCTCCCCCGTCGATCGCCACCGCCTCGCGCAGCAAACGCTCGGCACCGTCCAGCTCTCCGCGAACTCGCAGCGGACTGGCCAGCTGGACCAGGTTGGCCGCGACCGCGGGATGGTGGTCCCCCAACACTTCCCGGTGCAGGGCGAGAGCCTGGCGCAAGAGGGCCTCCCCTTCCGGGTCACCGCGCGAGGCCAAGGTGTGCCCCAACTCCTGTAGAGTTTGCGCCACCCTCGGATCGCGCTCACCGAACAGCTTCGTTCGCAGCTCCAAGGCGCCGCGCAAGACGATCTCCGACTCGTCGAAGAGCGCCAGGCGGCGGTAGACCTCACCGATCTCGCTCATGAAGACGGCCTGCTCCTCGGGAGCCGACTCGAAGCGCCGCAGCACTCGTTCGTAGACTTCGTCGAGCGAAGCTTGCGCACCGGGCTTCGGCCGCAGGCCGCCGTGGGGATCCATCAGTCCAATCAGGTCAACGGTGAGTTCAGAGACCGCTTCCGCCTGACGCTGAGCCCGTTCGGCTGCATCGCGCTCACGGCGCAGCCGGCCAGCTTGTAGAAAAGTCTGGGTGGCCGCGGTGAGAGCGACGATCAGCACCGCCGCGGCCAGGGCGCTGGCGACGGCGTTGCGGCGAATGTAACGCGCCGCCCGATGACGCCAACCTCCACGGCGGGCCTCCACTGGGAAACCGCCGAGGTAGCGCTCCAGCTCCGCCGAAAGGCGCTCGGCCGAGGGGTAGCGGCGGCGCGGGTCGGCGCGCAGCGCCTGGCCGACGATCGCCTCTAGGTCCCCGGCCAAGGCTCGTCCGAGTGAGCGCCAACTCGCGTGACCCCGCCGTCGAGCTACCTCTAGCGCGCCGTGAGGCGTCCCGGTAACCAAGCGGCCCATCCCGTGAGGCTCGGGCCAGCCATCAGCCGCCCAACTCTCGCCTTCGGGAAAGGCGGGCCGCCGGCCGGTCAAGAGTTCGTGCAGCACGACCCCCAGCGAGTAGACATCGCTCGCGGTGGTGATCGGCCCTCCCATCTTCTGCTCCGGGCTGGCGTAGCCCGGGCTCAAGACGAACCCCTGGGTCGTCTGCGCCCCATCGCCCGCCAACCGCGACCCGGCGAGCAGCTTGGCGATGCCGAAGTCGAGCAACTTGACCGTTCCGGCTTCGCTAACCAGCACGTTGCTCGGTTTGATGTCGCGGTGCACGACCAGAGATCGGTGGGCGTATTCCACCGTCTCGCAGACGGTGCGAAACAGCTCGAGGCGGGCGCGGATCGACAGGCCAAGACGATCGCAGTGGTCGGTGATCGACTCCCCTTCGGCCAACTCCATCACCACATAGGGTAGACCGTCCTGCGTCTGTCCCCCGTCGATCAGCCCGGCGATGTGCGGATGATCGAGCCCGGCGAGAATACGGCGCTCTTGCAAAGCCCTCTCGACGCTGGCCTCGCTCAGGAAACCCCGCAGTACCTTGATCGCCACCAGCTGTTCGAAGTCCACCCCGAGCCGCTGGGCTTTGAACACCACGCCGTGACCGCCGCGGCCGATCTCTTCTAGGAGACGATAGTCGCCCAGCCGTTGTCCCGCCACCAGCCGAGGCTCGAAGAGGGGCGAGGATTCAAGCCCCCGGCTCAAGAAAGAGCTGCCTTCGGCATCGCGCTCCAACAGTTCACGCACCGCCTCGCCGAGGGTCGGATCTCGCTCGGAGTAACCCTCGAGTGCTGTGGCTCTGTCTTCAGCCGACTTCTCGATCAACTCGTCGAAGAGTTGTTGCGCCCGCCGCCAGAAAGCGTCGCCGTCTCGCCTTCGCTCCACGCTCATCTCCCTCCCCAAGGTTGCTGAGTGGCCTGGTTCGTTCTAGTTTGAAAGCTCCTGCCGCAGCCAGGCTCGGGCGAAGCGCCAGCGACGCGAGGCCGTCGCCCGGCTGATGCCCAAGGTCTCGGCACTCTCGGTGTGACTCAGGCCGACAAAGAAGCGCAGTTCGACCAACTCGACTGCCCGTGGATCGATCGCCGCCATTTTCTCGAGCGCCCGGTCGAGCGCAAGGACCTCGAAGCTCTCATCGTGGGTGGCTAGGCTGACTTGCGATAGCGGAACCGGCGCGTCGTGACCTCCCCGCTTGAGTCGCGACCGGTGGCGCACATGATCCACGATTAGCCGGCGCAGAAGCCGGCCCGCGATGGCGAAGAACTGCGACTTGCCTTCCCAGCGGATCCGGTTCTGCCGAATCAGCTTGAGAAACAGCTCGTGAACCAACTCCGTAGTCTGCAAACTGGCGGCTGAGGAGTTCTCATTCAACACCTTCCCGGCCAACCGCCGAAGCTCGGGATAGATCTCCTCGATCAAACGGTCGCGCGCCGCCGAATCTCCTCGACTCCAACCCGCCAGGAGCCCGTCCACACGCTGCTGACTAAGCCCGTTCGACGATTCGTTACCCATTACTTCAGTGTACTACGAAAACCGAATGCGCCTCGCAATGTGGCACAATCGTTGCGACTTTCGACGAATCCGCCACTTTCGCTACCCGCCCCCGAAGCACAGAATAGATCCAGGTCACGCTTCTCTCGCTCGACACCGAAAGGAAACCGTCATGCCCCATCTCATCGCCGCCGCGGCCTACGACGGCCTTCTCGGTTTCGAATACGGCATCGCGCGGGAGATTCTTGGGCGCGACCGCAGCGAGCTGGCCAGTGACTGGTATGACTTCCTCCCCTGTCGTGTCGAGCGCGGTCGGCTGTTCTCAAGCCATGGATTGGAGATTCGCCCGGAGGGCACCGCCGAGCAACTCGCCCGCGCCGACACCGTCCTCATCGCCGGCTGGCGCGACCCGTTGGAGCGGCCCTCCGAAAACTTTCTAGAGAGGTTGCGCGCGGCCCACGCTCGCGGTGCGCGGCTGATCACCATCTGCACCGGCGTCTTTCCCCTCGCCTACGCCGGCCTACTCGACGGAAGACGGGCGACCACCCATTGGCTCCACGCCAAGACTCTACGCCGCCACTTTCCTCAGATTCGAGTCGAGAAAGACGCCCTCTACATCCACGACAACGCCGGCCCAGGACAAATCTCGACCTCAGCCGGCTGCGCCGCCGGGCTCGACCTCTGCCTGGCCGTGGTGCGCGCTGATTTCGGCCTCCGCATCGCCAACGCGATTGCCCGAAGAATGGTCGCTCCCGTCCACCGCGAGGGCGGCCAATCGCAGTACGTCGAAGCCCCCGCTGGAACCTCGCAAGACGACAACTTCGGACCGATGCTCGACTGCGATGCTCGACTGGATGGTCGAGCATATCGACGAACCGATGGCCGTCGGCACCGTCGCCCATCGTTTTGGTTTCTCACTGCGCACCTTCCAACGGCGCTTCAAGAACGTCACCGGGCTCACCCCTCACCAGTGGCTCATCCAACAGCGCGTTACCCGCGCCCGCGAACTCTTGGAGTCCTCCGACCAGAGCATTGAGCGGGTGGCGACCCTTTCCGGCCTGGGTTCCGCCGCCAACCTGCGCAAACACCTCGCGCACCATCTCGGCACCACCCCGCGCGCCTATCGTTCAGCCTTCCGCGCCGGCCCGCGGCGAGTGGATTGACCTCAGAGGACTCCGTGAACGACCGCATCGTGAGGGGCGAGCCGCCGAGCTACAAAGCAAAGAG
>QIHU01000044.1 GCA_003231035.1 Acidobacteriota bacterium | reverse complement strand
TGCGATCCCAATCCGTGGTCACGCTGTTGGGGACCGCCTTCAGGCGGCGGTGGCAGCACGCCGCCACAGGTCACTTTCCCCGGCTGCTGTACCGACGAGTGCACCAAGTGCACGGCGACGCGAACCGCCGCTCGATTCAACGCCTTGATTATCTCCTCCATCGCCGAGGCAGTCTGCGTGGCAGGAGTTTGCACGACCCAAGGACTGACCTCCGCGGCTTGCATCGTCTGCCACGCCGGGGCCGCCTCGACACTGGCCTTGCGCCTGCTCGCCGCGAATTCAGCCTTCGCCAGTTGCAACGGTCTGCGAACCGGCATCTGCCGTGCCAAGGTACCAAACTCAAGCACCCTCACCTGTAGTTTGGCAAGTTGCCAGTAACCGAGTCTTCAACGTCTCACTAGGGTCTTGAACTCAGCCGCGCTCGGGAACTACCCGAGCGCGGCACCCGGTCGGCTCAGCTCCCAAGCTCGGACAGCAGAGTCGCGGTGGCGGCCGCGCGCTTCTGCCAGAAGGTGCGGATCGGTTCCGGCGCGGCCAACGCGGTGTGCGCGGCGGCTTGCTCAGCGGCGAACCCGCGCAACCAATCGAGGGTAGGCTCCGCCGCCTGCGAGAAAAGCCCCTCCAGCACAAACCGGCGCTCCCCCACCCGGCGGCCCAACTCCAGCTCGTGGGCGGCGCGCACCAGATCGTCGCGCACCAGAATGAATCCGCAGCGCGCCGGACTGAGCAACGAAGCGACGAACGACTTCGCCCCCTCGACCCGCGGATCGGCCAGCGCGGCCACCTCGCGCAGAGCCAGCGGGGCCACACCGGGCAACTCCGCTCGCCTCACTTCTTGAACCAGCGCATCCGTCAAGAGCTCTCCCCACTGGCGATAGAAGGGCGACGCCAACACCGCCAGCCTGGCCAAGTAGACCGGTAGCCAAGAGAGAAGATGTTCCCAGAGGAAGGCAACTCGCGCCCTATCGCGGCGCGCGCCAGGATCTTCCCCCTCGTCCTCCCCCGCTAACCCGGCATAGAAGGCCAAGAGAACAGTCAGGTGATCCGGCTCGGCCGGCGGATCCAACCCCAGCGCCCGCCAAAAGCCGGCCACTCGATCCCGCGCCTCGCCGCCCAGCATCCCTTCCTCGCCAAGGTAGACCGAGGCGTACGGATAAAGCTGGAAGGCGAAGAGATCGGAGTGTTCCGCCATCTCGGGCAACGGGCCTAAGCCCACGGCACCGGCGACGGGCTGTAACTCGGGCCTCGGCGGCTCGACCAGGGCGGCGAGGGCGCGGAAGATCTCCATGGGCGCAACTTACCGCAACTGTCGGAGCTAAGTGATCAGAATCCCGAAGTGGGGTTACGGTTCCTCTTGCCAAAGAACTCTTGTGGGAGAAGCGAAGGCCGACCCGGCCAACAGACCTGCTGACCGGATCGGCCGACCCCATCTGTTCACGAAAGTCTTGCTAGATAAGCACTCTTAGAACATGCACTTGCCAATCAACCAGAGGCCACCTGCCACGGCGACCGCTGCCGCGGTGACCGGTCCGCCACCAGAGGCGACAGCCACCGCGGCCGCCACGGCGGCGGTGGCCTGCTCACAAGAGAGGCCAAATCCACCAACCAGACCACGAGCCTCACCATCAGCCATTGCACTGCTCGAATCACTGGCCACGGCTACGTTCGTAACCACGAGGCCGACTAGAAAGGCCACCATCAAGAGCAATGCAACGGGCCTACGAGTTGTCAACTTCCTTGCTTTCAACATCGAATCCTCCTTCTTGGACAAAGGCAATGACTGGCTCAGCAAGCTGAACCCTCTACCAAGCTGCGACGGGCGATCAGATACAAAGAGCCGCCGTCGCATGAAGGCCGATCGAGGCGAGCAACGCAAAACCGAGGCCACCCGTGGCGATCGTCCCCGCGGCGACAAGGCCGCCGATAGCCAGCCCTACCGCGATCCCGCAGGGAGCAGAGGGAGCCTCAACGCCACCCACCAACTCGATCGCTTCGGGATCGCCGATAGCCAGAGTCAGATCGTCAGCGATTGCAACATTGGTTACCACCAACCCAAACAGGAAAGCCGCAACCATCAAGAACGCAGCCGGCTTCCGGAATACCGAGATTGTCTTGCCAAACATGGAACATCTCCTTTTTCAGTCCAAATTCTTGAAACTACGAACCGATTTCGGATCAAAAAACGCCTATCAGGCCCCTTCAAATCCCTATGGCGGCGGCGCAGGTCGCGGCCACACCGGATGCAGCGGCAAGACTGACAACCGCACCCGCGCCGGTTGCAACGCCCGCGATGACCGCAACCGTGCCCAGTCCACAGGCCAAGCCAGTGAGAAAATCACTCCAGCTTCCTGCACCCACCAACGAATCGCTCTCGGCTCCGGTCATCTCGTAACTCACGGTAACGCCTTGCGCTCCGGCCATGGCCAGAGTCGAAAAGACCGCCAGGGCAAGAACAAGGCTCAATACTTTCTTCATGTCACTTCCTCCAAATTGTGCGTGGTCTACCGACCACTGTTTTCCCCAAGGCAACGAGCAGAGGCTTCATTGCCGCTTCCCTTCTGATCAGCCGGCGGTCAGGCCTGAAAGGCCGCCAAGCCGATTCGAAAGATCAAGAGCAGTAGCCACAAGGGGCTGACCACCGCGAAGGCTTTCTTGAGTGAGCACCCCGAGCGGTGCGCCACTCCCATCACTAGCAGCGCGATCCACCACAGGGTGAAGAATGAGAATGTCTGGGCCACCGCCAGAGCAATCCCCTCCAAACTGGGAACCAGCAGCTGAAAGCCGAGCGCCGGATCAAGGTCAGCCACCGTTGCAACACCCTCGCCGCGACTCACCACGATCATCCAGACTGTGATCTGTTGGAGCAATCCGACGACCGACACCTGGGCCAGGAGTGCGAACAAAGGACGGCGTTCGATCTGAACATCGAGTGCGATGCATGCCCCAGCCATCAGTAAGGCCCCCAGCAACCACTTCAGCGGCAACAGGAGGGGCACCGTGATCCAGCCGAGCTGGTTCATCAACTGTGTCATGCGCAGTGCAGCCTCGATCTGCTCCGGCTCGGTACCCACCGGCATCGTGAGTTCCAGTACCCGCAACACGTACGGCAACATCGCGCGCTGTACCAAGATCGTTCCCAACGCGACCAGAAAGAGTGGAATCAACCACGAGGCTCTCTGGTCCAGTCGCCGGTAGGCGTCGCGGGGCGCCAGGAGGATGTCGAAAGCGCCGAGCATTGGCGCGGCTAGAGTGGACGTAGTCATCGCGATCTCCTTGGGTAGAGCAACTTCTGATCTAGATCTGAGGCCTAAACGGTTCGATCACTAGCGTTTCGCCGTTCCAGTGTCGAAATAGCTGTCGAGTTGAGAAAACCAAGCGGCCACGGGCCGGATCGAGCACCACCACATCGCCCTCGGGCGTCCAGTGATCGAGCACCACGAAGTGGTTGCCGCCGAAGAAGGCGATAGCCGGTAGCGGCAAGGCGGCGAAGTCGTCCCGACTGATGCGCCAGGTGGTCGCTTGAAGACCTGACGCACGCGCTGCTTTGCGCAAACCGAGGAGCGAACTGCCTACCGCGTCGGTGCCGGCAAGCAGGCGAAGTTGCTCGATTGCGACCGGAGTACCACGTCGTTCCAGAACCATCTCAAGACAGGTCACACCGCAATCCGAAGCCGTGCGCTGCCGGATCACTCCGTCCTCACCAAGGTAGCGGCCACCGAGCCACCAGGCATCGAGTCGCTCGCCGAGTTCGGGATCGGCGACCAGCTCGTGAACAAACCAGGGCGTCGCGGCGGCGAGGATGAGAATGGTCGCCACCGCGAGACCAGCGAACAGGCGGTTAGGACTCATCGCGACCTCCGTCAACTGGTGAGGCGGCGGTGGGAGCGTTGTAAGCCGCCCAAAGTTCCGACTCCGACAAGCCCTTGCCTCGCGCGAAGCGATCCAACAAGAGAGCAACAAAACGTGAGCTTCGTCGACCCTGGTGGTGATACACAACAGCACCCTCGGCATCGACCAGGACTAGAGCTGGCACGCCGCGTAGGCCGAGAGCCCCAGCCAGCGCTCGACCTTGCGCCAGCAGTGGAATGTCGATATTCAGCCGCTGCTGGAAGTCTCTCGCCTGACGAGCGTCTTCCAAGGTAACCGCTACCAACTCGACCGCGCGGAACCGAGGTTCCGTCACCGTCTCCGGCGCCCGATTGAGCGCGAGAATCTGTTGGCGGCAGTGATCGCAGTCGACTGAAACAAACAGGATCGCTAATCTGCCCTCAGCCTTTCTCGCGAGCGCAACCGGAATTCCGTCCAGGTTGGATAGCTCGATGGCTGGTAGCACGGCCATCGCTTCCTGTGGTGCGCGATCTTGAAGCCGCAATGCCGCCCACCCACCGAAACCAAGTATCGCCAGCAGTACCAGAACCCACACGCCACGAACCCAAATTACTCGCATCGCGCCTTCCCTCCAAAGTAGCGTACTCGGTGAAGCACCGAGCCCAACCTCTCACTATTCCCTGTCAGTGTTTAAGGCGACACCAGACCGTGCATTGGATCAAGCCAAAGGCGAAACTTCAGGGCACATAGAGACAAGGCCACGACCCCTTGCGGGAGCCGTGGCCTCATGGTCTACGGTGATTTCGGAATCAGAACTCAGGCACGGTAGGACCCGTGCAGTCGAAGCACTCGGGAGGGCACCATCCCCCCGTGGCGGAGCAATCATTGGGGGGTGGCAGCCCTGGACCGGGCGGCCAGGGCGGGTTGGTCGGTGGCGTGCAGGGACCCACAATGCACTCTGTAACCGAGCCGTGGCGTTCGACAAGCTGGGCCGCCATCCATACCAGCCCAGGGCTAGCGGGGACGCTGCGTGGATCGGCAACGGAGGACTGAAGCCCACCATCCGGCGCCAGCATGCCCCACGTGAAGACGCGTGGATCATCAAACCAACGCGCGATTCCTAGCCTCTGGCCAGTGCTGTCGTAAAGTCGCGCGGTGCGAGCGGCGAAGACGGTGTTACCACGCGCGAGGATCGGTCCATACTCGCGCTGGGCCAGCACCGTGAGTTTGCCGAGCGTGACTTCCAGCGCGGTCATCGCCAACGGCGGCTCGAGAGCTGAGGAACGTTCGCCACGCACGTAGCCACCTCGTTGTTGCACCGCGATAGCGCCTTTACCGCGCCGGCCGGTCCGCGCCATGTCAAGCTGAAGGTCTCGCCACAACAAGTAACTCTGCGTCGCGAGCCACTCCAACCCCGCGCTGGCGGAGGCTGGCCGGTCAAAATAGATCCGTTCGCCGTTCACGTGCGAGAAGAGCACCGTTGTCGAGTCGGTCACTCGCAGGGTGGCTCTCTCACTGCCCGATCTATCGAACAGGCGAACGTTCTGAGCGTGGGTGGAGCGGTCGAGCAAGAGAACGGCATCGTCAAGTTGAACGATGGCTCGATCCCAGTGCAAATCTAGCGAGGAGGCAGTAGTTGCCTGGGTGGAAACGGCGCCAACCGCCAGAAGGGCCAGCCCTAGTGCGAGCCCTCGAACTACTGCTACAGTCAATATGTCTTTCATCTCAGGAATCTCCACTTCAGATAGATAGTCGAACTGCGTCTTCTCGGATCTCATCGCGAACTGGAGCTACCTCCTCGCCACGACAGGATCGTTACAATGACGGAGCCTAGTAGGGGCTACTGCAAGTCGAGCAGGACGGAGGACAATAGCCACCATCGTTGCAGTCATTCGTGGGAGGACCGATCGGGGTGACCCCCGGTATTCCACCAGGGATGCTCAGTGCTGCGAAGCAACCCACGACAACAATGTTGCACTTCACACACCGCCAACCCTCCGCAAAAGTAAACCAGGACTTGGAAGTGCAGCCATTCTTGCTGTAGCAGCGATCGTGACGATCACAACACTTGCGGTACAGGACACCATCCAAATAGTGCAGATTGTCGCAACCTACATCATTCTCGAAAAACACAGAAGCGTAAAGAGACTGCAAGGCGAAGAGCTGAACATTGGCCCAGATCATGTCGGGCTC
>QIHU01000277.1 GCA_003231035.1 Acidobacteriota bacterium | reverse complement strand
CAGTTAATCGGCATCGAGCCCTACTTCAGCCTGGCCTATTTCAACTACGGCAACCTCTTGTTAAACCGGGGAGACCTACCGGGGGCCCGTGGCCTCTTCGCGCGCGCTCGCGAACTGGCTCCCAATCACCAGCCCACTCTGGAAGCACTGCGGATCCTGAACGATCAGGCGGCGGCGCGGTCCAACGCCGATGGCCCGCCCCCCCCACTGGCAACCATGCCCACACCGTAGGTTCTTCTCATGAAACACAGCACAGCCAGTTTTCTGCTGCTGAGCGCTACCCTCCTCTGGAGCGGCTGTTCCGGCGACCGTTCCGCGAACGTGGAGCCAGCTCCAGTCGGCATCGACGATCCCGGTCTGTTGGCCGTCCACGATCACGGCGAGATTCGAGTCACCGATCTAGACGCCTTGTTGGTCTCTCTCCCCGCTGCGCGCCGCCAGCCCAGTACCAAGGGTGAGGCGGGGTTCACGGCGTGGATCTCCGACCGACTCGACGACCTCTTCGTGCGCCAGACCCTGACCGCGAGCCCGATGATGGAAGAGGTCGAGCAGGACGAGAGCTTCCAGCGTACGTGGGCCAGCCAGCGGCGCATCGTCTTGGCGCAGGCCTACCTGCAACAGATCGAGATCGAGGCGGCCACTCTCGCCGAGGCACGCCGGTACTACGACGACCATCCCAGCGAGTTCTCCTCCGCGGAGCGCAGACTGTTGCACAATCTGCTGCTCGCCTTTCCGACGCAAGCGACGAGCGAGCGAAAGGATACGATTTGCCAGCGGGCTGAGCAGCTACGCCAAGAGCTTCTCGCGGGAGCAAGCTTTGAAGAGATGGCGCTGCGCTATTCAAATTCGTCCACCGCCGCGGCGGGCGGTTTGATCGGCGACATTCTCAAAGAAAAGCTTCGCGGCGACGTGGGTGAGCTGATCTTTTCGCTGCAACCTGGCATCGTCAGCAAGGTCCTGCGCAATGCCGCCGGCTGCCAGATCTTCCTCGTGGTCAGCGTCACCCCGGCGGTCCACAATAGCTTCGAGACCATCGGCGGCCGCATTGTCGAACAGCTCACGCGGCGCAAGGTGGCCGATCTCACCACTGAAGAGGCGCGCCGGGTCGCGGCCAGTTTGGGGCTCGAGGTTCCTAGTTGGCCACCCGAGGACTTCGACCCCGAAGATACACAACGCGTTCTCTTTTCGCTCGGCGATGACTCTGCCGACGGACAGATCAGCGTGCGGCGGGTGCTGGCCAACAGTCGGGCGGATGTCCCGCCCTCGATCGCCCTACAGCAGCTGGTGCGTCAGCGACTGTTTAGCGCCGCGATGGTGCGCGATCACGGCGAGCTGGTGGGTCCCCTCGAGGCCGCGGCGAAAAGCCAGTTAGCCCTCCAATTCCAACGACGACGGCTGCTCAGCGCTCACCTTGAGGCGGTTTCCACCCAGACCCTCGAAGAACACTACGCCCGGCGCAAGGATCAATTCAACAGCGAAACGCAGGTGGAGGCCACCGTCTATTCGTGGCCGATCCAACCGGGCGACCCGCTACGTTCCCTAGACCGTCCGCGTGCTTTCATCCGCGCCCTCACTGAGCAGGGCGATAGCGCCAGGGATCGAGCCAGCACCCTCTTTGCCCAGTTCGCTAACGATCCGGGCGTCCAGACCGAAGCGATTCCCCTTCGCAGCTTGCGAACCCTCCTGGCGCAGCGTCGAGATCTGACCCGCGCCCTGTTGCACGATCTCGAAGAGGGCCAGGCGATCGGCCCCCTGCGAAGCGGCAACCGAATGTTGGTCTTGGTGATCGAAAGCCTGGTGCCCTCCAGGCCACTGAGCTTCTCGGAAGCCTACGACCAGGTGGTTTCCGACTATGCCAGCCAGGAAGCGACAAGCCTGCGCCGGGAGTGGCTGGAGTTGTTCAAGAAGGAGCACCATTACCGGCAATCCGAGGTCAACTTGGCTCAGTTCGGCGACCGCTTGGTGAGCAGCCTACGCTCCGGCGGAGAGCCGAGCAGCGATGAGACCGCGCCCATCGAACCCGACCCAGCGGCCGGTAGCGAGAGCTAGTTCCCCCCATGCAGTGTCGCGCGGCCCGTGGTCTTACTCCCGTGGCTCTCGGCCTCCTCCTCGCCCTGAGTGGCTGCCGGTCGGGCGAGAGCGCGGACGACCTCAACCTGGCGCGGGCCGAGAACGCCTTCCTCGAAGAGCGCCATGACTGGGCCCGTATCTACCTGGCGCGCGACTGGGAGCGTCACCCCGACCACCTCGATTCGCTACGCGAACTGGGGCTGGCTTGGACCTCCGGTTACCAGCAGAGCCTGACCGAGGGGGCGGCGACCTTCGCTCGCTATCTCGAGCGGGTCCCGGACGACCAAGAGATTCTGCTGCGTCTGCTCAGCACCCAGCAGCTGATCGGTCAGTGGGATGAGGCTCGCCGGTGGATCGACCACCTCGACGAAAGCGCCGCCGCGCACTTAGCCCGGGCTCGCCTCTTCTTGGAGATCGAACCCGAGGCCGCCCGCCCGGCGATCGAGAGGGCTCTCGCGCTCGACCCCACAACCCCGGGAGCTCAGCTACTGGCCGCCGAGATCTTCGAGCGCGACGGCGCCACTGCCACCGCGCTCGAACTCGCCGCCGCGGCAGTGGCGACGAATCCCTTCGACTATCAAGGCTGGTACCTGCTAGGGCGCTTGCGGCGCGTCACCGGCGACCGCGAGGGTGCACGTCAGGCGCTGGAGGTGCAAGGCAAGGTACGCCGCCTGCAAGAGGATGGCACCATGGCCACGGTGGCGGATTCCGAGAAGCTAAAACTTCTCCGCCAGATTGAGCCCTGGATCGCGCCCAGCGGCCGCTACCGCTTCGAGCGCCGTCGCGCCGAGCTGCTGTTCTCGACCGGCGATACCGCCGCCGCCGTCGCCTTGGTCCAGCGGCTGCTCGCCGAACCGGAGATCGATCTTGCCGACCGCCTACGCTACGGCAAATGGGCCGAGGAAGCCGGCAGGCGCGCCCTGGCCCGCCAACTTTTCGACCAGATCCTCAGCGAGAACCCGGACCACCGCGGAGCGCTGTCGAGCGTCGCGATTCTGCACCTGCAATCCGGCGAACTCGCCGCCGCCCGTGCGCTGATCGAGTCCGGGCTGGAGCGGCACCCCACCTACGCCCGTCTCCACTTCCTCCGTGGCCGTGTCGCCGTCGCCCAGGACCAGGAGCCGGCGGCGATCGTCGCCTACCGGCGGGCCATCGAGCTCGCCCCCTGGGAGGCCAACTGGCGACTGACCTTGGCCGAGATCCTCCGTCGGCAGGGCGATCTCGATTCCGTGCGCCGCCTGCTCGACGAGGCCCCGGAAGCCAACCCCCGGATCGAAGCCTTTGCCGACCGCTGGTTAGGCTAGGTACCCTGGTCGTCAAGGCTGGAACCGCCGCCAAGCTGGAACGAGTCTAGGGAGACCGCGATCGGCTCTGGATCACCCTCGCGCAGGGCGTAAAACCGGTTGACCGCCAGCCCCTCGAAGCGCTGCGTATCGCCGCTGGGCCAAACCACCTCCAGACGCCGGATGGTCTTCGCCACACCGAGGCCGATCTCTTGCTGCAAACTGGCGGAGCCAAAGGAGCCGCCGGTGCCCACCGTGGCGTGAATCGTACGCTCGCCGTCGCCGCTGGCGACCACCACGGCGATGCGCGCGCCGATCGCCGAACGGTTCGAGCCCGCCCCAGGGCCGAGACCTTCGAGGCGCAAGGTCACCCAGTTGCCACCGCCTCCCGGGTTCTCGAACAGGGCATTGGGGTAGACATCGCCAGGGTAGGCACCGCCCATCACCGCATAGACATCCTGATCGCCATCGTTGTCCAAATCGCCGAAGGCGACCGCGTGCCCCTTCTGCAAGTGGCCGAAACCACCCACCGTGGTCACATCCTGGAAGCGGCGGCCACGATCGTTGCGCAGCATCCGGTTGGCCATCAAGGCGCGGTAGTCGGGAGCGCCGGTGGCGAGGTAAAGGTCGAGCCAGCCGTCGTTGTCGAGATCGCCGAAGTTGGAGCCCATGGTGAAGAAGACTCCATCGACCCCGGCCTCGGCGCTCACCTCTTCGAAACTTCCCTCTCCCGTGTTGCGGTACAGGCGGGGCCGCGCCGCCGAGGTCGGCAGGCCGAGATGGTCGGCGACCACCGCTTCGACACCGGCGGTCAAATACGATTCGGGGTAGCCGGAGACAAAGAGGTCGAGCCAACCGTCGTTGTCGTAGTCGAAGAACCAGGTGGGAAAGCTGTGGCGAGGTTCGCCGACACCCGCCGTGGCGGTCACCTCGCGGAAGCTCCAGCCACCGTCCGCGGTCGGCCCCCCGTTGTGCAGCAGCATGTTCTCGCTCCCGAGGCGCGAGATGTAGAGGTCGGGGCGAAGATCGTTGTCGTAGTCACCCCAAGCGACCCCCTTGACCATCCCGCCCACCGCCAGCCCAACCTCGGCCGCGACCTCAAGAAAGGTACCATTCGGCTGCTGCTGGAAGAGCTGGCACGGATGGTCCTCGCCCCAGGTCGACTCGTTGCCGACGAACAGATCTAAGCGCCCGTCCCCGTCAAAGTCGGCCCAACCGGCGGTCTGGGTGGGATGAAAATCCAACAAACCCACCGCCTCGGTGACATCCTCGAACGTGCCATCGCCACGATTTCTCAGCAGCGAATTCGGGTAGTGGCCGGCGGCTCCCAGCCAGGCTCCGCGCAGCACCAACAGGTCGGCGAAGCCATCGTTGTCGTAGTCGGCGTGGACCAGATTCAGCCCGCCGTTCAATCCTTCGAGCCCCGCTTCGCGGGTGCGTTCGGCGAAGGTGCCATCGCCTAGGTTGACGAAGAAACGCAGCGGATCGCTCAACAGCCAGGAGGAGACCATGAGATCGAGCAAGCCGTCGCCGGTGAAGTCCTCCATGGCGACCCCGCCCGAGAGGGCCGTCACATCGAGTCCAGCGGCGGGCGCGACATCGACAAAGCGGCTCAAGGGGGCTTGCGAGTCAAACGAACTCCGCGCGATCCGCCACCTTGCGGGAACCGCCTCAGGATGCTCCCCCAAGGCCATCGCCGCGATGTTGAGCAGCCAGCGAGATTCGAGGTCGTCGGGATCCGCTGCCAAGATGCGCAGATAAACCTCGAGCGCGCGCTGGGCACCGCGAGGATCACGGTGCACTCCCCCAGCGCTCAGCGGTAGCAAGCAGGAGTCGCTGTTGTGGGTCAGCAGGCAGTTGCGCTCTTCGCCCTGGCGCAGGTAGGCGATGGCCAGCAGGCTTTCCACATTGCGACGAAACGGGGGCGCGAACAGCACCGCGCTGGCCGCGACCGCCGCGCTCGCCGCCTCGAACTCACCGATCGCCTCCTCGGTTTGGCCGTTGAACAAGAGCGCTTGGCCGAGGCGCAGGTGCAAGCCGGTGCGCCGTTTCAGATCGATCGGCAGCTCGCGCGAGCGCAGCACCTCAACCAGCCGCCCCATGTTGAAGGCCCCCGACGCTTCCCCGTCCCCCTCCAGCAGCCGCGCCAAACGCCGCGCCATCGCTCGGTTGCTCGCTGGCACGGTGGCCGCGAACTCGTCCGTCGCTTTGCCCGCTGGCCGCCGTGCCGTATCAGGCCCTGAGCAGCCGATCCACAGCGCGGCCACCAAGGCGAGGGCGGGCAGAGTGGGGGTCGAACTCACTTGAGGTTTGAGGCCGCGGAAAGGTAGCGAATTTGTGCAGGCCAGAGGGTCGGTAGACGCGGTAGCATACTGCACCGGAGTCGCCCGGCTTCTGACCCCAAACCCCAAGCGATGACACCCCTGCAATTCCAACCCCGACTTCGCACCGCCGCCTACGCCCTCCTGCTCGCCCTCGCCCTGCCCACGGCTGGAGCTGAGAAAGCACCGCCTCGCCCCTGGTTTGAGGAGGTCTCGGCGCCTCGTGGCGTCACGTTTCGTCACCAGGATGGCCGTTCGGGGCAGAAATTCTATATCGAAAGCTCGAAAGCTCCGCCTCGGGCGGCGGCTGGATCGACTTCGATCACGACGGCGATCTCGATCTCTATCTGATCAACGGCGCCGCCACGCCGGGATCGAAGCTCGACGGCACGCCGAGCAACGTCCTCTACGAGAATCGCGACGGCCGATTTGTCGACGTCACCGCCAAGGCGGGGGTCGGCGACACCGGCTACGGCATGGGGATGTGCGTGGGCGACGTGGACGCCGACGGCAAGCTCGACTTCTTGCTCACCAACTACGGCGCCGACCGGCTCTACCGCAATCTCGGCGGCGGTCGGTTCACCGAGATTGGAGCCAAGGCGGGAGTGGCC
>QIHU01000720.1 GCA_003231035.1 Acidobacteriota bacterium | reverse complement strand
TGAGGATGCCGAAGAGTTGGTGCAAGATATCTTCCTCACCGCCTTCAGAAAATGGGATCAGTTCGAGGGCCGCTCGAAGGCGACCACATGGCTTTACACCATCGCCTCGCGCGCTTGCATCAGAAAGCACCGCAAGCGCGCCGGTGAGCCCACCAGTATCGCCTCTCTGGAGGAACTCGTGCCGGGTGATGAATCGACCGTCCCGGAGGTGGTGGCCGACGCCGAGAGTCCCTATGATCATCAGGTTCGACGGCAAGTTCAAGAGTCGGTCGAAAGGGCTCTGGAGGATGTCCCCCAGGATTTTCGCATGGCCTTGATCCTCAAAGACATCGCCGATCTCACTCTGGCCGAGGTGGCCGTCGTCTTGGGGATCAAACCGGAGACGGCCAAGACCCGGGTCTACCGGGCAAGACTGGCGCTGCGCAAATCGATGGCGAATTCGATGCCGCAGCGCGCGGTGCGCGACCCTGGCGCCCCGCCCATCTGCCGCGATTTGCTACTGGCCAAGCTCGACACCTTGGATCGAGGAGTCGAGTTTCCCCTAGCACCGGAGTTTCTCTCGGACCGTTGCAGCTCCTTCTTCAAGACTCTAGATCTGACCCGCGAGGCATGCTCGCGGATCGGTCAAGGCGAGATTCCCCCCGCCGCCCGGCTGCGGATCGAAGTGGCACTTGGAACCAGCCCCTAGCCGTTCACGGCCACTTCCCCTGCCGGCTGCCAGTTGACGAACTTGTCGTCCACATAGGTCACCTTGAAGCCGTGGCGCTCAAGCATTGCCGATGCCGCCGCCGCGCGGCCACCGGAGCCGCAGTGGACCACGAGGTCTGCTTCTTTCGGGATCTCGTTCAACCGATCTACCAGGCGCGTGTGAGCGATGTTGAGAGCTGAGGGAATGTGGCCCCGCGCATGCTCGGCGGCGCGACGAACGTCGAGGACCACCGTTGCGGGGCTGGTTGGCAGCTGCTTGAAATCGACCACCTTGGTGGCTTCCAGTCCGCTCGCTCCCGCCAACGCCTCGGGGGAAACGAAGCCCTCGATCTTGTCCAGGCCAATGCGGACCAGGTTGCGGACCGCGTCGTCGATTTGGTCCTCTTCAACCACTAGATAGATCCTCTCCTCGGGCTGTACATAGGAGCCGGTAATGGTCGGGAAGGACCGGTCGAGTGGGGCGTACAAGGAGCCTTGAATGTGGCCCTTCATGAAAGCAGTACGGTCCGCGCGGGTGTCGATTACCACGGAGTCGGGTTCGTTGGAGAGCTCGGTGAGCTCGTCGAGCGACACTGGCCACGGCATGGGCAACTCGCCAAGCAGAGGTACCCCCTCCTTGTTGAGCTTCTTCATGCGGGCAAAGTAGAGCGGCGGTTCGGGCTGGCCGTCGAGAATGGCCTTGACGAAATAGTCCTCGCCCCGGGAGGCGGCATCGATGGCGCCGTTTGAGATCCGTTCGTAGCCGACGGTAGTGGTGGGAACCGCGCCGAGGGCCTTGCCGCAAGCGCTACCGGCACCGTGCGCGGGCCACACTTGGAGGTAGTCGGGCAGGTCGAGAAAACTCTGGACCGACGCAAAGAGCTGTTTGGCCGAAGGGGTCATGGCCCCTTCCACCCCGGCAGCCGATTCGAGAAGATCCGGTCGGCCGAGGTCGCCGACGAAGACAAAGTCGCCGCTGATCATGCCCATCGGTTTCGTCATGCCGGAGCCGTGGTCGATGATAAGAAAACTCAAATGCTCGGGAGTGTGGCCGGGAGTGTGAACCGCCTTGATCTCGATGTTGCCGACGTGGAAGCTATCTCCATCGTGGAGCAGAGTGGTGTCGTAGTCGCCGGCCCCCAGCCATTGATACTTCCAGTCGGCGTCTCCCTCGTCGGAGAGGTACAGCTTGGCACCGGTCTGCTCCGCGAGTTCTCTCGCGCCGGAAAGAAAGTCGGCGTGAATGTGAGTCTCGGTGACCGCGGTGATGCGTAGCCCTTCGCCCTCGGCGAGCTGGAGATAGCGATCAATGTCGCGCTCAGGGTCGATCAGGAGGGCTTCTCCCGTTCTTTGACAGCCAATCAGGTAGGCATATTGTGCAAGCTTTGGATCTGAGATCTGGCGAAAAAGCATCGGATTCTCCTGATGGCAAGAGTGTTCAGGGCGGCTGAGACGGGCTAAGAACTGACGCCCTCCCTGCACCCTGAGAGACAGGCCACGGGCTCTCGGTTCCCGCTGGGCGGTGGGTGCGCGTAGCCAGCCTGGAGCGGGGAATGAACTTCGCGGCACTGTCCACGTAGTAGGAGATCGCTGCGAGTCGCATCTTCAGCGAAGCTCGTCGCCTTGGATGCTGAGTCGGGCAAGATCCTGTGGCACAAGGAGGCCGAAGTGTTGGGCATGGCACCTCGCTTCGGCTATGCGACCTCCCCGTTGATCGAGGGCGACTTGGTGGTCGTCGAAATGGGCGGAGACCAGGAAGGTCCGGGAACGGCGGCCTTCGATCGTGAGACGGGCGAACTGAAGTGGCAAGCTCTTGAGGTGCCCTCCAGCTACTCCTCCCCCATCGCGGTGGATATCGCCGGCAGCCGGCAACTGATTTTCTCTCGCAGTCGCGAGGTCGTCGCCCTCTCTCCACAAGGGGAGCAGTTGTGGCGCTACGAGACCGGCCGGCGAGCGGCGATTCCAGTCCCCATCTTCCTTCCTCCGGATCGGCTGTTTATCTCTTCGTCGGACGACAGCTTCGGCGGAGTCATGCTGCGGGTGAGCCGTGGCGAGGAAGGCTTCCAGGTGGAAGAGGCGTGGACCGAACGCAGAATGCGCAACCATTTCAACAGCGCGGTGCGGGTGGGCGACTACCTGTACGGCTTCGACAATGCCACCCTGAAGTGTCTCGACGCCCGAACCGGCGAGCTGAAATGGGGGAAACGCGGATACGGGAAGGGATCGTCTTGGCGCCGGCTCGCCATGGACACTCCGCTCCACAGTTCCCAAAACCGAGGCTGGCCATGCCATACGGCACCAACTGTCCCCAGATCTTGCCGGTTCGATCGTCACCGTTGGGCGCTGTCACATCGGGGCTGTTGTAGGTCACATTGACCTCCACCAAGCCGATCCATTGGGACACTGAAGCCTTCTGATTAGCGCCGCCGGGTGGTTGAGTGATGTTCTGAGCCCTGACTGAGCCGGCAGTTAGTAGAACTAACGCCGAGGCCAGAACGAGAATCCGAGGGATGATTCTGCTCATCGATGTCTCCTCTTGCGGGTAGGGAATTCAGATCTACTACGAACATAGGAGAACCTACGGGAGAGATCGGAAGAGGTTCAGTTCGCTCCCGAAATCGAGCTGAAATGGGGCGCGAGAGGCTGTTTGAGCCTCTATTTCAGCCAAAACCGCCTCCAATCTCGCGGTTTGTCCGAAATCTTTCCTCCATGGGGAAGGGGCTGTCATCCTCCCTGGAGAGCCATGTCTGCCTCATTTTCTGGCGATGGATTAGGGGGCCCGGACTTGACTTCTGCTTCCTTCGGCCCGCGGAGCGCGAGGTGGATTTGACGAAAAATGGTGAATCGCGGGTGTACTTTTGGTCGGAGAGTGCGCTACGGTCAGCCTGCTAGAAAGTTCTGGCACTTTGAGTTCCCCCGCCTCGCGATGCAAGCTCGGTCCTCTTCTGTATTTTTCTGAACAGAGTTAAGAAACCAAGCGGGTCTCACTGGAAAGTTCCAAGCGGGTCCTCAGTTCGGCCTCACAGCCGACAACAAATAACGGCTACGCCGGTCAGGCGGGCCAGGAGAAAGAGAAGAATGCCGAAGAGAATCTACGTTGGAAACCTCCCCTTTAGCGCTAGCGATGACGAGATCAAAGAAATGTTCGCCGAGTTCGGTCAAGTGGACTCGGTGAGCTTGATCACCGATCGCGACACCGGACGCCCTCGCGGTTTCGGTTTCGTCGAGATGTCGAGTGGCGCTGACGAGGCCATCCAGGCGCTCAACTCGAAAGAGATGGGCGGCCGTAGCTTGACCGTCAACGAAGCTCGTCCCCGTACTGAGCGTCGCGGCGGAGGAGGCGGCGGCGGCGGCGGCGGCGGCGGCTGGTAGATTAAGTTAACTGGCCCACCGGAACTCCGCCTAGGGCGGATCCGGTGGGTTCCCCCTCCTTCCCACCGTCGCACGGGCCCCCCTCGAAGTTTCCCTCCGCGGAAGTGGTTGACCGCCGGTCGATCTACTCCCCTAGCTGCCCGTCCACGACAAGACCCTTGGCGAACGCCTCCTCGATTCGTTGCTCGAGGACGCTCCATATCGACTTGGAGCCGTCGCCAATCGGGCTGTTGCGCTCCAAGACCTGAGCCTTGGTGATCTTGTGCAACCTCCAACTATGGCCGCTGGTGGCGAGGTTTTGCAGCACTGGCTGCATGCGATCGATCGCATTGGCGAAACGCGAGTCGGCGGTGTCGCGCTTCTCAAACTCGTCCCAGAGCGCTCGCAACTCGACCTCTTGATCCGCGGGTAGCAACCCGAAGATACGATCCGCCGCTCGCTGCTCACGGTCCGCCTTGTCGAGGTTGGCCTCGGCGTCGTAGCAAAAGGTGTCTCCCGCATCGATCTCGACGATGTCGTGCACTAAGAGCATCTGGATCACCCGAGCCAGATTGACTTCGGAATCGGCATGCTCGGTCAAGAGGAGAGCCATCATCGCCAGGTGCCACGAATGCTCGGCGGTATTTTCCTGGCGAGAGCCATCGGTCAGTACCGTACGGCGAAGAATCGTCTTCAGGCGATCGATCTCGACGATGAATTCAAGCTGACGTTCGAGTCTTTCCATGGCGGTGGATGCTAGCAGGGTGGAGTGAGGGCTCTCCAACGCCACCGACAGGCCGCAATGGGGTATGAGAGTGGCCCTCAGAATCACTGCGTCTCAGAGTAGTTGAGGACGAAGTTGCTGCCACTGTCGGTCGGGCTAATATTGAGGTAGATCCCGCGGGTGTCGGCTTCGTTGTCGCCTTCGAGGCGCCAGGTTCGGCCGCCGGGAGTATCGAAGGGAAAGAGACGCACCTTGAAGCCGGCGGCGCTCAGCAGCTCCTCGTAGAGCTTGCCGCTCGCTTTGGGATCGGCGCCGACGGTGAAGGAGGCCATGCCCACGAGATCCGAGCCCGACAGATTCTCGCTGAGCAAGACGGGTTCGGTACCGGGATAGGGTGGCAACCACTCGGGGAGGCCGGCTTTCTTCCAAGCGGCGACAGTGGGGTCACCTCCGCAGGCGACTAACGAGATCGCCACTATGAGCAAGGCAAAGGCGATTCGCTGGTGGCCTACTCCTCGTGTTGCGTTTGGGGTCATTGATCCGTCTCCTCCTGGAGTTCGTAGAAGGGAGTCCGTATCCTATGAGAAATTGGGTTCACGGTTCACCAAGCGTTCACTCGAACTGGCTGAAGAAGGACCAGATCTCCTCGGCGCCATCGATATCCCGAGTGGTCTTGCCGACCAAGGCAGACGGTAGGCGCTCACTCCCGGAGGGCCAGGTGTGGCCGCCGTCGACGATGGAGTAGAGAACGACGGGAGCTCCCGAGCAGTTCGACCAGCTCCGCTTCTCCACTCGCGTACCGTCATCGCTATGGTCGAGGCGCTCCACCGCTTGCGCTTCCGTTGCGCAGCCGTTGCGCTCACGCCACCGTTGGAGGGTTTCGGCAGTCGACAACACCTCACCTCGCTGACGACGAAAGAGGGTGATCTGCCCTCCCGCGAAGGGGACTATTGGGTCCTGGGTGCCGTTGAGCAGTGCGAGGCCCACCGGTGGCCCGGTGCGGCACTCCTTTTCGAGAAAGCGAGGCATTGGCATCGCCACCGGGGCGATGGCGCGGAACAGGCCAGGGAACTTGCAGGCGAGGAAGTATGAGGCTTGGCCTCCGCGCGAGATCCCGGTGGCAAAGATGCGTTTGTCGTCCACCGGCAAGGTGTCCCGCAAGCGAGCGATCAGCTTGCTGAAGAAGCCGAGGTCATCGATCCGAGTCTTGAGTTCCTCGGAGATCTTACCCTTGCCAAAGTCCCAAATCTTGTCCACGGCGTTGGGATAGACGACGAAAAA
>QIHU01000790.1 GCA_003231035.1 Acidobacteriota bacterium | reverse complement strand
CCTTGCCCTCGAACAGCTCGCGATTCTCGAACGGGTAGTGGTGCTGCGCGAAGGGCATCGAGCCCGAATCGAACCAGGCGTCGATCACCTCTTCGACCCGGCGCATCGTCCCTGAGCACTGCTGACAGTCCCACGTGAACCCGTCGATCGAGGGGCGGTGCGGGTCGAACTGGCTCGCATCGTAAGGATCGGCTGGCAGTTCGCGGCCGGCGGCGGCGAAGAGTTTCGCGTAGGAGCCGATCACCTGTTGCGCCGAGCAGTCCTCACCGTCGCACTGCCAGATGGGCAGCGGCGTGCCCCAGTAACGGCTGCGCGAGAGCGCCCAGTCGACCATGTTTTCAAGCCACTTGCCAAAACGGCCGTCGCCGACGTGTTGCGGGTGCCAGGCGATCTCGCGGTTGCGTTCGATCAGCTCCTGCTTGTGCTTCGTGGTGCGCACGAACCAGCTGCTGGTGGCGTAGTAGAGCAGCGGGCGGTCGCAGCGCCAGCAGAAGGGGTAGCTGTGGCGGCGGGGCTCGCTGTGGAGGAGCAGACCGCGCTCTTTGAGGTCGCGCAGAATCTCCGGGTCGGCCTCCTTGAACCCCATGCCGGCGAATTTCTCGGCTCGGGGGTCGATCATGCCCTCTTCGCTCACCGCCATCACTCCGGGCAGACCGTAGCGGCGGCCAGCCTGGTAGTCGTCTTCGCCGAATGGCGGTGCGGTGTGCACGATGCCGGTGCCGTCGCTAGCGGTGACGTAGTCGGTGGCGATCACCCGCCAGCCGTGCTCGTCTTGGTCGCGCCAACCCTCCTCATCGGTGGCGCCCGCTGGCCGCGCGAAGCTCTCCAGTTCACCGCTCGGCGTTGGGCCCTCGAAATCGAAGGGGCCGACGAAGTAGGGTCGATCGTAGATGAGTCCCGCGAGATCGCGCCCGGCGAACCGCGCTTCGACCGGCAAGTCGCGCAGATCGAGCCGTTGACGCTTACCGTCCAGGGTGAGTTCCAGGGGGACCGGTTTGTCGAGATTGTCGGCGAAGAGCAGCGAGGTGCCGGCGCGCTCGGGATCCGGGTGGTGGACCAAGCGGTAGCTCAACTCCGGGTGAACGGCGAGGCCGACGTGGGCGAGCAGGGTCCATGGGGTGGTCGTCCAAGCGACCAGGTGGAGACCCTCGGCCGTGGTCCAACTACCGCCGTCGAGCGTCGTCAACCGCTGTCCGGGTCTGGCCGCGAAGAGTGCCCAGACCGACGGATCGTCTACATCTTTGTAGTTCTGCGCCACTTCGTGACTCGACAGGGTGGTGCCGCAACGGGCGCAGTAGGGCTGGATCTTGTAGCCCCGATCGAGCAGCCCCTTCTCCGCCAACCGTGACAAGGCCCACCAGACGGACTCGACGTACTCGTTGGTGTAGGTCTTGTAGGCGTCATCGAGGTCGACCCAGTAGCCGATGCGGTCGGTCATCGCCCGCCAGGCGCGCTCATAGGTCTGGACGCTCTCCAGACAAGCCTGGTTGAACTCGGCGATCCCGTATTCTTCAATCTGCTTCTTGCCCGAGAAGCCGAGGGTCTTTTCGACCTCGATCTCCACCGGCAAGCCGTGCGTATCCCAGCCCGCCTTGCGCGCTACCTCGTAGCCCTGCATGGTGCGAAAACGGGGGAAGAGGTCCTTGACCACGCGGGTCACCACATGGCCCACATGTGGCTTGTTGTTGGCGGTGGGAGGACCTTCGTAGAAGACGAACAGTGGCTTGCCGCGGGAGGCCTCGAGGCTCTTCTTGAACACCTCTCCAGCCTGCCATTGGGCGAGCACTTCGCGCTCCAGCGCGGGGAATGGATAGCCGGAGGGTACGTCGGGAAAGCGCGATGGACTCATGGTTGCCTCGGGGAGGGGTGGGTGGTTGGACCCACCCGGAGGTCAATCCTCTGGCAGCTTTTTCAGGAAACTGGCGAGACGACGGGCGAAGGCGGCTGGCTCCTCGGCGTGAGGTTGGTTGCCGCTGCCTTCGAAGACTTGCAACTCGGCGTCGATGTGGCGCAGCCACAGATCCGCGGTTTCGATTCGCGGTGCCGCGGCGCTGCGGCCCCAAGCCAACCACAGCGGTACCGAGAGGCGGGGTAGAAGCTCCTCGACACCGTGGTTGAGATAGCCCGCGAGATAGGCCGCTAGCGAGGCGTGAGCACCCGGTTGATGGCTCGCCAGGTAGTGGCGATCCACCGCTTCGGCGTCCACCCGTTCCGGGCCGGCGAAGACGTCGTTGCGCAGGTGATGGGCAATGCCGGAGCGGCTGGTGAACAGGTTGAGAGCGGAGGTGCCGAGGATGGGCAGGCGCAGCAGTCGGTGGACAAGGGCGTCCTTGACGTCCGGCTCGTCACCGTGCACCTCGATACCCAGAGGCACCACCAGGCCGAGAGCCTTGACCCGTTCCGGCTGGTCCACGGCGATCTGTGTGGCGTAGGCCGCCGATAGGCCGGCGGCGACGATGACGGCTCGCTCACCGATCACATCGTGCAGAAAATCGAGAATCTGCTGGAGGTAGAACTCGCCATCGTAGGTGCGCTGCGGCTTTTCCGAGCGTCCCCAACCGAGAAGATCCGGGGCGAAGACCTGGTGGCTCGCCGAGAGAGTCTCCGCGACGGTGCGCCATTCGTCCGATCCGTGGCCGGGACCGAAGGAGTGGAGAAGCAAGAGCGGCGGACCTTGTCCTAACCGTTGGAACGCGATCTCACCGTGGCGCCAGGCGTAGCGCCGTAGCCGTCCCCATCGAGGTGGAGGCAAGCGGCGCAGGCGTCGGCTGACCAAAAGGTTGGCCAAAGCGGGAATGCCGATCGCCGCCCCGCCCACCAAGAGCCCCTTCACCAGCCGCTTGCGACGTCGGCTCCGTTGATCTTCTTCTGCGGTTTGAGCGACCATGAGGGGCGCAGGATACCATGCATCTGACGATGCTTGCAGCACCACGCTCTTCATCCACAAGCCCACGACAGGACGACGGGAGGAGCCTTCGATGACAGTCCAAAACACCGATCGGCTCGGCGAGAGCCCCCTAGAATAACGATGCCTCGTGAATATCGAGTTCTCTGGGCTGGTCGTCACAGAAGGGCCGAGTGGGATCGCCTGTGCGAAGACTATCGCCAGCGCATTGCGCGCCACGCGACGGTCAAAGATCAGTGGATCAAGGTGAAAACGGGTAGCGATGACCCCAAGCGCCAGCGGGTCGAGGGTGAGGCGTTGCGCGCCGCCCTCCCCGTGCCGGCGTGGTCCATCGCGCTTGACGAAGGGGGAAAACGCTACAGCTCGCCGCAACTGGCGGCCCATTTGGCGCGGCTACGCGACGACTATCCACACCCGGTGGCTTTTTTGATTGGATCTGACTTAGGGCTGGATTCGGGCCTTGTCAAGGCGGCAAATCAGGTGATTTCCTTGGGAGACATGACCTTTGGCCATGAACTGGCCCGCTTGGTTCTGTACGAACAGCTCTACAGAGCAGTATCGATTCAGGCCGGAATAAGCTACCATCGCGAACGGTTTTGACGGGCTCGATCATGAGACCGCTGACGCGCCAACGGAGGAAGACAGATCGTGGCGAAGACCGCTACCCAATCCAAAAAGAAATCAATAGTGCCCGCCAAGACGCTGGCCGCGTTCAAAAAGCACCTTGAAAGTGAACGAGATCGCATTCTCGAGCTATACAATCAAAACCTGAAAGAGGGCAAACGAACCACCAATCAAGGGGCCGAAGATCTGGTGGATCATGCCAATCAGGCTTACAATCGTGAGCTGATGCTGTCCATTTCCACCACCGAGCGCGAGCAGATCAAATTGATCGATCAAGCGCTGGACCGAATCGACGACGGTTCGTTTGGTGTTTGCCTGTACTCTGGCGAACCGATCGGCCTGCCCCGGCTCGAGGCGGTACCCTGGGCGCGTTACACTATCGACGTGCAAGAAAAAGTGGAAAAAGGGCTGATCGAAGAGGAGCCATTCTGATCCCTGGCTAGGCCGTCTTGATCCCTGGCCTTGGGAGCCGCCACCCATTATGCGACTGCGCAGCTTTATCGGTATCTTGTTTGGTTTGGCGGTCGTTGTGGTGGCCTCGTTTTTGACCCAGCAGAATCGGGAGCTGATCCAAGAACGGGTGCACTTTGGCGAAGGGACGACTTTCAGTCTCTGGCTTGTCGTGCTCGGGGTCTTTCTGTTGGGCTTGCTCCCGCCCCTCATCGCGCTGCTCGCGGGCAGCGTTCGTCGGGATCTAGCGCTGCGCGGCGAGCGTCGCCAGCAACGCGACGCCGAGAGCCTGGACCGTAGTTTCAACCGGGCGGTCGATTTTCAAGCCGATGGCCAATGGGCCCGCGCCGCCGCGGAACTGGAAGCGGTGCTGGCGGGGCGTCCCGAAGATTTCAGCTCCTTGGTCCGCTATGGAGAGGTCTTGCGGCGGTTGGGAAGGGTGGACGAAGCGCTCGATGTGCATCGGCGAGCCTCGGCCTGCTTCCCGCGCAGCGTGGCGGTGCTCTACCAGCTGACGGAGGACTACGAAGTGCGCGGCGAAGCGGAGGTGGCTCGCGAGATCCGCAATCGGGTCTTGCGCGAGTTCCCCGGATTGGGGTTGGACGTTCTGCGCCGCCGTCGCAACGCCGCCTTGGGAGGCCGGCAATGGGCGATTGCCGCCGACCTGCAAGAACGCATCGACACTCTGCTCGCCGAGGCGAGAGGAGAAACGGGCGGGCCGGCGTTGGTCGAGGCCAAGCACGAAGTTGGCGTGCGACGGGGCCTGGACTACCAACGCGGTGTCGCCGCTCTCGAAGACGACAGGATCGAAGAGGCGATCGAGCGCTTCGAGAGGCTGCTGGCACAAGAGAGCCGATTCATTCCCGCCGCCATCATGCTGGGCGAAGCTGAACTGGTGCGTGACCATGGTGAGAAGGCGCTCGAGGTCTGGCTGCGCGGCTACGCCGAGACCGGAAGCCCGATCTTCTTGCAGCGCATCGAGGACTACTTCATCAAGAGCAACCAGCCGCGGCGTGCCATCGAGACCTTGCGCCGCCTGATCGCCGAGGCGGATCATGGCCTTCTGCTGCGTTTCTTCCTGGGGCGCCTCTACTACCGGCTCGAGATGCACGACGACGCCCTCAAGGTGCTGGAAGGGCTGAGCGAGCCACTGGCCGTCTCTCCGACCTTCCATTTCTTGATCGGCCGCATCCGGCAACGACGTGGCGAGAACACCGCCGCTTTGGCCGCGTTCCAGACCTGTGCCCAGTGCGTCGGGGTTCCCGAGGTCCAATTTCAGTGCAAAGTGTGTCGCACCACCTCCTCCGAGTGGAGCGATCGGTGTGCCGCGTGCGGTTCCTGGAACTCTATGGAACTGCGACTCGAAGAGGCCCTGTCGGCCGAGGAACTCGGTCTGCGCGAGTCCCCGGCGTGGGTCATTCCGCCGCAGTGGGTCCCCGAGGAAGTTCTGACCGAAGCGGACCCTCCCGTGGGGCGATCCGAAGACTGATGGAGCGGCTACTAGCGGCGATCGAAGGTGGCCAAGAGGGCGCCATCTTCCTGGTGCATGGCGACTTGGTACTCGCCGAACCGGCCGCTCGGCGGCTGGCGGAGGCGCTGGCGACCCAGGCCGGGTGTGAGGTCGAAGTGCGCCGCCGCCCGGCCCGTTTTGGAGATATTCTGGACGACCTCCGTACCCTCGCCCTCTTCGCCTCGGGCAAGGTTGTAGTGGTGGTGGACAGCGCGGTGCTCGCCGATCGCTCGGCGGCGGCGGAGTTGGTGGACGCGGCGGAGAAATCGCTTCCGGTTGCACAGGACGGCGAATTACCGACTCGCGGTCGCGAAGGCGCCGCCCGCTTGCTCCAGGCGGTTCGACTCTTTGACCTCGATCCCTACGCTGGAGAGCCCGAGGAGTTGCTCGCGGAGATGCCTGCCTGGGTCTTTCAGGGCGGTAAAGGGCTGCGCCGCAAGAAGCCGCGTGGGCGCACCAAGAAGCAAACCGAGGAGCTTCGCGCGGGGCTGTGCCAACTTCTCGCCGCGGCTCGCCAAGCTGGGCTGGAGGGCTGGGCCGAGGGGGATGTGGCGCAGCTGGCGGATGTCGTCCG
>QIHU01000222.1 GCA_003231035.1 Acidobacteriota bacterium | reverse complement strand
TTGCGGCCGAATAAGTTCCATGGCGAATGGAACTACGTCATTCATCCCAATTAATTATAGATGGTACCTTAATTGATTTACGGGTCCTTAGGCAGTCGGATCTTTGGACGTGGGCATCCAAATCCTTCGAAGAGAAGACGCTGAGCGACACCTATACAGTCGAAGGTGCCATCGCATTAGCCAAGGAAGCGGACACCAGCAACTTGTTCGAGCCCTCGAAAGAAGAGAACGAAGAAGATCTGTTGGGTATGCGTCGAGGCGTGGTCGCCGCCACAGCAGCTATCGTGCTCAACTTCCGAGAAGGGCGCACTCAAGAAGATCTTGAGTGGGCTCGTGATGCCCTAGGTCGCGCGATCCGTCTACCAGAAAAGTTTGATCTGATGTGGTCGCCTGGTTCCGTTATCCCGTGGCACCAAGCTATCTACGTGGTGCGAGGCCTCGCAGCGGACCTCCGCGAAGGTACAGCGGCGCGCGGTACGGCTCACGACCTACTCGGGCTGATTGCGCACCCACTTGAAATCGTTTCGTTGACCGCACTCGAAGAGGCTTGCAAGCTTTGGTCCAAAGACCCCAAGCTGACTTGGTCCGCACTGATCTTGGCATTATCGCTCTGCCACGTTCCACCGCGGCCGCGCGATCAACTCCGTCAACACAGTGAAGCGCTCCACTCGTCAAATGAAGCGCAAGCGGCAGTCGACGCGGCACTTGCATTCTATGGGAACGGAAGCGGATGGGCGCCTCTTCCGTTACCGCCTCCCGCCTGGGTGAAGGTCGAACCCAGAAAGGGCCGGCGTGGGCATCAAAGCTATGAAGATTACGACATGGATGATGCAACCGACGCCACTAAGGTATGGGGTGAACCGGATGTCTTCTGGCACTCAAAGCAGGCCGCAGAAATCCTCAAGCACATCCCCTTCGATGAGGTTCTGAACAGCAGTGCAAAGAGCGTGCTTCTCGACTTCCTTGCCGGTGTTCTCGACTGGACCAACCGGAAGAATGCGCCACCGTGGGTGAAGCCCGGACGCCGTGATCGGTCGGCGACCCAAATCTTTGAGTGGACGCATACGCTCGGATCGAGGCTGGGCCACGTGGCTGGCCTTATCCCGCTTGCTGACTTTCAGGTCCGCTTCCTTGACCCAATTTTAGAGCTCGAAGGCGACAACTGCTGGGCTCTCCTCTCTCCATTCACGAGCACCTACGTCTACGCTTACGTGTACGATGCGCCGGTCGTTCCAGCCGGCGCAGTCGCGACGCTTGACCTATGTCTTGGACGACTTCTCCAAGACTCTGTCTTCAAACGCGACGCCTACCGGAACGGAGAATTCTCAGGCTGCGATCAACCCAAGCTCGTTTGTACATTGATGTTTGTCTCAGTCGAACACGCGGACTTGGCCGCTCGCTACGTGAATGGAGACTGGTCCGAAATCAGCCGCATTCTGCCCCTGATTAATCGTTTTATTTGTGCTGGCGGATGGGCTGCTTCCGTGATGGACCCGTTCTTAACGCTCTGTGAGCGAGCCAGGGCCAACTACCCGGCCGAAGCCTTCGCGGACCAAGTACTTGTAATTATCGGCAACGGACCCGACAACCTAAAAGGTTGGCATGGAACGTTCATTCCAGCGCGCATTGCGGAGCTGGTGCAACACTTCGCACATCGTGACGCGCCAATGACGCTGGCTCTGGCCCAGAAGTTCCTGCGGATTCTTGACATGCTGGTCGATATGGGCGACCGGCGAAGTGCGGCACTTCAGCTGGGCGAGACGTTCCGCGAGATTCGACTGCCTTCCTAGCCCGAGACGCCTGTTCGCCGTGGTTGGATGCACTATCGTCCCACTGCGTTGCGATCGTCCTCAGATAGAACTCGAAAGACAGCTACGGGTTGGAAACGGCCAGACAGCTTTGAGCACTTGAACAATACCTTCTGCCACGGCAGCTCGTGCTGCGCGCGCAGCTCCCGCGAGAATCTCTCCCAGGCCATCAGCATCAGCCGTGAGGCGGGAAAGCGCAGAACCACGGCTCCATCCGAAATGCCTGTCGAGAAACGCGCCCAGCCGAACGCAGTCGAGACGCTCTCTCTCCTTGGCGCCGATCCGCCTCCCCTCATCTTCGCGATCGTTGATGACGGCCCAAGTCGGTTCAAGCGATGATCCAACCTGCAAGCGGATCGAGAGCACGAGTTCGTCGCCATCTTCGGGCTCGTCATGCAATTCGCCAGCAGGACTTCACCCCCGCGCCGATAGCCCGTACTTTGCTTCGCTCTTCAGCTCCTCCGGGAGGTCTCCAACCGTGACGGTGATGGCCAAAGGCTTCCCGGTATCGGCATCGTAGAAGTCTGCGTCGTCAAAGGAGAGATTCCAGCGCGGCGATAGTGCTATCTCGATCGCGTCGAGGATCGTTGTCTTCGTCGAGTCCCCAGGACCGATCAAGCAAATGAAGCCACCCGCCAAGTCCCAGCGCAACTCTTTGAACCCGCGGAATCGTTCGATCTCGACTCGGCGTAGCCTCATTCGAACAAGCTCCCTTGTGGATCCGGCGTATCGTACTCCGAGACGGCCTCCGCCACGCGGTGGACAGGCTCTCCGTGCTTTTCGGCTTCGAGGTCGGCGAGAAGGTGGCGGTAGCCGGACTCACCGAGGAGGTTGCGGGCGTGGAGGTGGCACTCGCGCCAGGATTCTTCGGGGCTCTGGGCGAGCTGCCAGTCGTAGAATCGCGGGCCGAGGCGGCCGGCGACGGGTTGATGCTCCTTGGCGCGCTCGTCATGGCCGAGGTCGTAGTCGGCGAGGCGCAGGGTTTCGGGTAGCAGCCAGCCTTCGCCGTCGTTCTGGTTGCAGAAGGCCTCGATGCCCGCCTCGCGGTCGCCGCCCGCGGCGGCGATCTTCTGCTGGAGGTCGTGGAAGGCGACGAGGGTCAGGATCGTGTGGCGGAGCTCGGGGTCCTTGGTCTTGTCGACGCGCCAGAAGCCTTTTGGGTCCAGTTGGCTAATGCTGGGATCAGTGTGATCGCAATCCTTTAGTAACTGCGACGAGTCTTCGACAGAAAAACCCGATTTACCAAGTATGACCGTGTCGGAGATCACTCTCCGGCGGAGTCGCTCTGGCCCTGCCGAAGCCCAGTGCTTCTTCCATGCCACTTTCCGATGAGAACCTGTGCAGAGCTTGATCCACTCAGCAGCAAAGATGAGTGACGGAAACAGCAGCCCACTGGCGTTTATTAGGGCGGACGCTCGGCCACTACACGGTTGTATTGGAGATTCGTCGATCACAAAATAGCTGAGGTTGAGGCCGGTAAGCCGAAGCCGCGTTACGAAATCGAACACAAAGGACGCCATATGCTCACCGAGGCGAATGTGCCTCTCCAGGCCAGCCGCTGTTTTCAACGTGCTCACTGAGTGGCCACACGGGAGACTTGGGAGGACCGAGCAGTACATGCTCCGCATATTCGTCGCTGACCCGATGGCTAGAAAACCGATCTTTCCTCCATCGCAATGCTCAGAGGCTAAGAATATCTCTTTACCCATCAGATACTGGGGACAAAGCTCTTTGGAGGACCAGGGGATTGACCGCCACTCTGCTTTCCGCCCTTTCCCACTCACCCACCCCTTCTGACTGAAGTCGAACTGGCCGATCATCCGCCCCTCATACAACGGCAACGCCACATCCTCGACCGCCCCCTCGCGAATGAAGGCATCCGCTTCCCGCGAGAGCACGACCCCGGCGGGAATGTCAGCGCGCGGAATCGGGAGGGTGTCGTAGGGCGGCTGGGCGCAGCGACGTTCGCCTTCTGCCGGCGGCTTTACTTCCAGCTCGGACCACAGCTCCCCAATCGGCCGCCAGTCGCCCTTGAGCCAGCGGCTGTACTCGTCGGGGCGATAGCCCTGCGCCTCCCATTTCGGCCGCGGCGGAAAGAGCTTGGAGTCGTTGGTCATGTGAAATTCTGTGGCGTACTTGATACCCCAACCATCGGGGCCGTCGTCGCCGAGCAGCACGGAGTTGGCGTAGATCTTCTCGAGGATCTCAAGGTCGCGGGCGGACTGGATCTCGAGGATGGCCTTCGAGCGCGGGCTGAAGCGCTCGACCTGCGCGCGGGTGTAGGGTGTCGCCAGCGGCTCGGCATGCTCCCAGTCCTCGAGCTTGCGGCGCATGAAGGCGGTGCGGATGGCTGCGGTCTTGCCGCCCTTCTCGATGATGACGGGGTTGAATTTGAAGCGGCTGTCGATATCGAAGATCTTCTCCCGATTTTCGAAGCCGAAGAGCCATTCCCAGCGGCAGTGGTCGAGAAAGAGTTCGCGCAATGCGCCGGTGCCATGATCGGAGTAGAGCCCCGAGGGCACGATGAAACCCATGCGACCCCCGTCACGAAGCAGTGCGTGGGCCTGCTCGAGGAAGAGCTTGTAGAGGTTGATGTCGGCGGAGCCTTGGTGGCGGAAAGGGTGCGCCGGGTCGGCGTAGCCGCTATCGGATGCACGCCCCTTGCGCCACACCTCGTGCAGAATCTGGTTCTGGCGGCCACGGGCAAGGGCGAAGCGGTCCTGTGACTTCGCGGACCGGTCCGGATCGCCGAACGGATTGGCCGCGTACTTGAGCAGGTTCGACTGGGCGCGGAAACCGGCGTTGTAGTCGAGCCAGCCGCGTTCGATTTCTTCGTCCGCAAAGTACACGGTCTGCTTGCGCAGCGCCTCCTGCTTGCCGTAGGAGCGGTAGAGGGGGTCGAGGTTGGAGAAGAACTCCTTGGAGTTTGGCTTGGCGATCTCCCAGGGCGGGTTCCCCAGCACGGCGTGGAAGCCCGCACTTTGACCCTGGAACACATCTGGAAACTCGATCTCCCAGTGGAAGAAGCGCTTCGCGCACGCCAGCTCTTCCGTCACGGCGCGGGTTTCGTCCGAGGGGTTCGAGAAGCTCGACGGCAGCGGTGCGCAGTCGAGCCGGTCGGCGGGCCAGAACCAACAGGCGCACCAGCGGTCCATGGCGGCCTTGAGCGCTTGCCAGGACTCGGAGCCGAGCAGGCCGCGGTAGAGCCGGGCGCGCTCGGCGGCGTCGAAGACGGGCAGCGCGTGCAGTTCCTCAAGGACGGCAAGAGCCTTGTCGTGAACTTTCAGGGGCGGCATCCCGACCCAGGCGTGCGGGAGCAGGTGAGAGGCGAGGTCCGGCGTGAGCGTGTCTTTCACGAAGGCCTTGATCGCTTGGCTGCGCGCGTCCTTCCCGAAATGCACGCCGTTGGTGTGCCCTTGGTCGCCACCCTCGCGGTTCTTCCAGGCCATGGCCGGATAGTGCTGGAACTGGTCGAACCAAGCGCCAACCAGGGCGTTGCCGCACTTGACCTTGTGGTCGAGGAAGGAGAAGGGCAGCGTGCGGTCCATGGTCTCGATCCACAGCGCCAGGCGGCACAGCTCGACGGCCAGCGGGTCGAGGTCGACGCCGTAGATGCAGCGCTCCACCACGTGGCGGCGCAGCACCGCCTTGAGGCGCGGCTCGAAGAGCGCGTCGTCGGGGCGGCAGGGCAAGAGTTCCTCGCAGAGTCTTTCCGCAGCCCCTTGTTCTTGGCCCGGCCCCGTCAGGAGCGCTACGACCGCGCGGTCGCCTTGCTCCTGGATGCGGCCATGGCAGTGGAGCGCAGCGTAGAGTGCGTCGGTTAGAAAGCGCAGCGCCGCCACCGGGAAGGTGCCCGAGCCGCAGGCGGGGTCCACCACCTTGAGGGCGAGGATCTGCTCGGGTTTCTTGGGCGTCCACTGCGCAGGCGGGGCGTCGCGGTCGGGGCTGCCGTCGGGACCGGTGGGAGGATTCCAGGCCAACGGGCGCAGGGTGCGCTGCACCGTGGGCACGGCCAGACCGGGGCGGGTGTAGAAGGTGCCCGAGCCCTTGCGCGTCCCGCCCCAGCGCACCAGGTACCACTCACCGGGGAGCACGACACGCGTCACGAGCTGGCGGGCCTTGCGGGCAATGGCCTGCTCGTGGACGCGCTTGTTCTCCGGCGTCATGGGGCCGCGGGGCTTGCGCCGCCACGGCGCGGCGCGCCCAGGTCTCGGCCCGGGTGCGCGTGAGGTGGCGTTCGTCTTCCGCCGGTTCCTCCTCCTCTTCTCCGTCTCCGTCTCCATCCGCTTCGGGCTGGTCCTCGGCGGATGCTGCATCGTCCATGGCTGCTTCGGCGGACGCCTCGTCGCCTTCGGCCACGTCCTCGACCGGCTCCTCTTCCTCTTCCGCGGTATCCGCCTGGTCGCCGCTGCTCGTGACCTTCATCTTTTCAAGCAGATCCTTGAGCGCCTGGTCGTCCATCGCCTCGAGGCGCGAGAGCGGCAGGGCCGGCTGGTCGCCCACGGCGAGGAAGATCACCGGATCGCCGGCGGGCGCGGTCTTGAGTTCGAAGTCGAGCAGACCCTCGTAAAGGATGCCGATGTATTCGCTCGACAGATCGGAGAAGTCCACCGGTGCGGGCACCCAGGTGCCGGCGCGACCCT